>NZ_JBBOUP010000001.1:90000-307500 GCF_038006145.1 Bacillus sp. FSL H8-0492 | reverse complement strand
AGATTGATTTATTACAAACAGCTTTAAACTATCACCCCTTCATCCATAATTTCGAGTATGAAATATACAAAAGTACACCTGCCTATAATATACGGCTGAGTTTAGCACTACGAGATAAACAAAAGGAAACTTTCAAACTGGTTCGCAATCCGTTTAGAAGAGCAGTCAGTTCTTTCGTGTCCTTAATTGCACCTCCTTATGTAGAAAATGAAGAATGGAAACCCATTCGAAAGTTTTTATATCAAAATGAAAATTCTCCTAAAGGAATCTCATTCAAACAATTTTTATACTACCTATTTACTAAAGGTGCTCATGCAAATGATATTAACGCTCACTTTACACAACAATATATAGCAGGTGAAGAAGAGTATGTAACCAATTATATATACTTAGAAAATTTCGATCAGGAAATGAAAGAATTAGAAAAACGTTTCGAATTAAAACCTGCACCGATAAATGAGTTTTCAACATCATGGCATCATCAAACCCCTGCCATGATTTATAAAGGGAATTTCAGCGATGCCGATATTACTGGTCCTTTATTCCCTCGTCACCCGACTTTTGAAAGCTTTTATGATGATGAATGTATACAGCTCGTCAAAACAATATTTCAAAAAGATTTCGATACATATAGATATAACAAAGAATATCCCTACTAATTTAAGTCCATTATCTTCGCTAAATATAAAAAGATACCTTATACATATATATGAGGTATCCTTTTAACATTTAAACTATATAAAACGTACAATTTAACAGTCCCTACTATCCATTTTATTACCCTTTAATAGATTACGTAACTTTTGCTTATCCGCCCATCCTACTCCAATTAAAACTAGACTCCCTCCCATTATTATCTTCCATGTCAGAGATTCATTTAATAGGATAATTGAAGTAATGATACTTATTAACGGCAATCCATTTAAGTACAGTCCACTTATTGATGCTGAGACCGTCTCTAGCGCTTTATTCCAGAACCAATATGCTAAAATTGTTGCCCCGATAACAAGGTATACTACACTAAATCCAATCTTCCATGTTTCGATTTTTGGGAAACCGTAGTAAAAAATTTCTATCATTGCAAATGGCAACACAATAGCTGCACCTATCATTAGTGTTACTGTAGTGAAAACTTTATTAGATAAACGTCGTTCTTGTTTTGGCCGTTTTAACAAAACTGTGTAGAACGCAAATAAAAAGGTACTTAATAAAATAAGTATATCTCCTATTAAAGACACCTCTTGATTAGTATCGCTAGATGGAATTGTAATAAAGAGCACTCCTATAGCGCCCAACATAATTCCGATCCAATAATCCATCTGAATTTTCTCTTTCAGAAAGAACGCTGAAAAAAGAATTGTAACTAATGGCAATGCAGCATCAATAATACTAACATGTAATCCACTTGTTAAAGAAATACCATAGGATGTGAACATAAAGTACCCAGCTACACCAGTAAAAGACAGTAAACTCATTCTTTTCCACGGAATATGTTTATGTATAACTGCTTTTTGTAGTTCGTTAAATGAGAAAAACATACAAATTCCACCCGCAAAGAAAAGACGAATAAATAACAAAGTAAACGGTTGAATGGATTCTAATGCCCATTTCGTTGGTGCAATGGCTGTTCCCCATAATATAACAGCCACTAATAACATGCATATTTCTTTCATAATCCCCCACACCCATCAAAAAATATATGTTAACTACCTTAATTATAGATTTTTTCTTATGTAAAATCCTTTAAAACCACAAAAAGGTTATGCAAAAAATAGCCATCCAGCTCTTTTTTACATAACCTTTTCATATTAAACCAAAACATTATTGTTCATTCGACAACTAAATTAACATAAAAAGGAAATCCTTACCTTCAATTTATATTTAAACGTATTACTTTATCATCCGAATTTTATTTTATACCGTTTCTATTTCATTCTTTTTTCGTCTTTAGGGTTATTAAATTTATGGATTTTAACCTTCGGTAAATAAAAATAAACACAAAAAAACCTAAGTCGAAACGACTTAGGTTTTTGCTTGGCGACGTCCTACTCTCACAGGGACAAGGTCCCAACTACCATCGGCGCTAGAGAGCTTAACTTCCGTGTTCGGTATGGGAACGGGTGTGACCTCTCTGCCATCATCACCAAACTGATGAAGGCATATTCCTTCAAAACTAGATAACATTAGCTTCATATTATATGGTTAAGTCCTCGATCTATTAGTATTCGTCAGCTCCACATGTCACCATGCTTCCACCTCGAACCTATCAACCTGATCATCTTTCAGGGATCTTACTAGCTTACGCTATGGGAAATCTCATCTTGAGGGGGGCTTCATGCTTAGATGCTTTCAGCACTTATCCCTTCCGCACATAGCTACCCAGCTATGCCCTTGGCAGAACAACTGGTACACCAGCGGTGCGTCCATCCCGGTCCTCTCGTACTAAGGACAGCTCCTCTCAAATTTCCTGCGCCCACGACGGATAGGGACCGAACTGTCTCACGACGTTCTGAACCCAGCTCGCGTACCGCTTTAATGGGCGAACAGCCCAACCCTTGGGACCGACTACAGCCCCAGGATGCGATGAGCCGACATCGAGGTGCCAAACCTCCCCGTCGATGTGGACTCTTGGGGGAGATAAGCCTGTTATCCCCGGGGTAGCTTTTATCCGTTGAGCGATGGCCCTTCCATGCGGAACCACCGGATCACTAAGCCCGACTTTCGTCCCTGCTCGACTTGTAGGTCTCGCAGTCAAGCTCCCTTATGCCTTTGCACTCTACGAATGATTTCCAACCATTCTGAGGGAACCTTTGGGCGCCTCCGTTACACTTTAGGAGGCGACCGCCCCAGTCAAACTGCCCACCTGACACTGTCTCCCGGGTCGATGAGACCCGTAGGTTAGAATTTCAATACAGTCAGGGCGGTATCCCACCAGCGCCTCCACCGAAGCTAGCGCTCCGGTTTCAATGGCTCCCGCCTATCCTGTACAAACTGTACCAAAATTCAATATCAGGCTACAGTAAAGCTCCACGGGGTCTTTCCGTCCTGTCGCGGGTAACCTGCATCTTCACAGGTACTATAATTTCACCGAGTCTCTGGTTGAGACAGTGCCCAAATCGTTACACCTTTCGTGCGGGTCGGAACTTACCCGACAAGGAATTTCGCTACCTTAGGACCGTTATAGTTACGGCCGCCGTTTACTGGGGCTTCAGTTCAGAGCTTCGCTTACGCTAACCCCTCTCCTTAACCTTCCAGCACCGGGCAGGTGTCAGCCCCTATACTTCGCCTTACGGCTTCGCAGAGACCTGTGTTTTTGCTAAACAGTCGCTTGGGCCTATTCACTGCGGCTTTCCGTTAAGAAAGCACCCCTTCTCCCGAAGTTACGGGGTCATTTTGCCGAGTTCCTTAACCAGAGTTCTCTCGCACACCTTAGGATTCTCTCCTCGCCTACCTGTGTCGGTTTGCGGTACAGGCACCTTTTATCTCGCTAGAAGCTTTTCTTGGCAGCGGGGAATCAAAGACTTCGCTCCATAAGGAGCTTCCCCATCACAGCTCAGCCTTCACGATAAGCGGATTTGCCTACTTATCAGCCTAACTGCTTGGACGTGCACAACCAATCGCACGCTTCTTCTATCCTTCTGCGTCCCTCCATTGCTCAAACGATAAAGAGGTGGTACAGGAATATCAACCTGTTGTCCATCGCCTACGCCTGTCGGCCTCGGCTTAGGTCCTGACTAACCCTGAGCGGACGAGCCTTCCTCAGGAAACCTTAGGCATTCGGTGGACGGGATTCTCACCCGTCTTTCGCTACTCATACCGGCATTCTCACTTCTAAGCGCTCCACCAGTCCTTCCGGTCTGACTTCACTGCACTTAGAACGCTCCCCTACCACTGATACCATTGGTATCAATTCGCAGCTTCGGTGGTGTATTTAGCCCCGGTACATTTTCGGCGCAGAGTCACTCGACTAGTGAGCTATTACGCACTCTTTAAATGGTGGCTGCTTCTGAGCCAACATCCTAGTTGTCTAAGCAACTCCACATCCTTTTCCACTTAATACACACTTTGGGACCTTAGCTGGCGATCTGGGCTGTTTCCCTCTTGACTACGGATCTTATCACTCGCAGTCTGACTCCTAAGGATAAGTCATTGGCATTCGGAGTTTGACTGAATTCGGTAATCCGATGAGGACCCCTAGTTCAATCAGTGCTCTACCTCCAAGACTCTTACACTTAAGGCTAGCCCTAAAGCTATTTCGGGGAGAACCAGCTATCTCCAGGTTCGATTGGAATTTCTCCGCTACCCACACCTCATCCCCGCACTTTTCAACGTGCGTGGGTTCGGGCCTCCATTCAGTGTTACCTGAACTTCACCCTGGACATGGGTAGATCACCTGGTTTCGGGTCTACGACCACGTACTAAACGCCCTATTCAGACTCGCTTTCGCTGCGGCTCCGCCTCTTCAGCTTAACCTCGCACGGGATCGTAACTCGCCGGTTCATTCTACAAAAGGCACGCCATCACCCATTAACGGGCTCTGACTATTTGTAGGCACACGGTTTCAGGATCTCTTTCACTCCCCTTCCGGGGTGCTTTTCACCTTTCCCTCACGGTACTGGTTCACTATCGATCACTAGGGAGTATTTAGCCTTGGGAGATGGTCCTCCCAGATTCCGACGGAATTTCACGTGTTCCGCCGTACTCAGGATACATTCAAGAGAGAACGAAGTTTCGACTACGGGGTTATTACCCTCTGTGACGGACCTTTCCAGGTCGCTTCGTCTACCTCGTTCCTTTGTAACTCCGTATAGAATGTCCTACAACCCCAAGAGGCAAGCCTCTTGGTTTGGGCTAGATTCCGTTTCGCTCGCCGCTACTCAGGAAATCGCATTTGCTTTCTCTTCCTCCAGGTACTTAGATGTTTCAGTTCCCTGGGTCTGTCTTCCATACCCTATGTATTCAGGTAAGGATACCATACCATTACGTATAGTGGGTTTCCCCATTCGGAAATCTTCGGATCAAAGCTTACTTACAGCTCCCCGAAGCATATCGGCGTTAGTCCCGTCCTTCATCGACTCCTAGTGTCAAGGCATCCACCGTGCGCCCTTTCTAACTTAACCAAACTAAAATTAAAAAAATATGAGCTACACTGTTATCTAGTTTTCAAAGAACATACATTTAAACTTGAGAGATAGTTCTCTCAAAACTGAACGAAACAAAACAAGTCAACGTTTATTGATGAACTGCGTTCATCAATTCTCCATAGAAAGGAGGTGATCCAGCCGCACCTTCCGATACGGCTACCTTGTTACGACTTCACCCCAATCATCTGTCCCACCTTAGGCGGCTGGCTCCATAAAGGTTACCCCACCGACTTCGGGTGTTACAAACTCTCGTGGTGTGACGGGCGGTGTGTACAAGGCCCGGGAACGTATTCACCGCGGCATGCTGATCCGCGATTACTAGCGATTCCAGCTTCATGTAGGCGAGTTGCAGCCTACAATCCGAACTGAGAACGGTTTTATGAGATTAGCTCCACCTCGCGGTCTTGCAGCTCTTTGTACCGTCCATTGTAGCACGTGTGTAGCCCAGGTCATAAGGGGCATGATGATTTGACGTCATCCCCACCTTCCTCCGGTTTGTCACCGGCAGTCACCTTAGAGTGCCCAACTTAATGATGGCAACTAAGATCAAGGGTTGCGCTCGTTGCGGGACTTAACCCAACATCTCACGACACGAGCTGACGACAACCATGCACCACCTGTCACTCTGCTCCCGAAGGAGAAGCTCTATCTCTAGAGTTTTCAGAGGATGTCAAGACCTGGTAAGGTTCTTCGCGTTGCTTCGAATTAAACCACATGCTCCACCGCTTGTGCGGGCCCCCGTCAATTCCTTTGAGTTTCAGCCTTGCGGCCGTACTCCCCAGGCGGAGTGCTTAATGCGTTAACTTCAGCACTAAAGGGCGGAAACCCTCTAACACTTAGCACTCATCGTTTACGGCGTGGACTACCAGGGTATCTAATCCTGTTTGCTCCCCACGCTTTCGCGCCTCAGTGTCAGTTACAGACCAGAAAGTCGCCTTCGCCACTGGTGTTCCTCCATATCTCTACGCATTTCACCGCTACACATGGAATTCCACTTTCCTCTTCTGCACTCAAGTCTCCCAGTTTCCAATGACCCTCCACGGTTGAGCCGTGGGCTTTCACATCAGACTTAAGAAACCACCTGCGCGCGCTTTACGCCCAATAATTCCGGATAACGCTTGCCACCTACGTATTACCGCGGCTGCTGGCACGTAGTTAGCCGTGGCTTTCTGGTTAGGTACCGTCAAGGTGCCAGCTTATTCAACTAGCACTTGTTCTTCCCTAACAACAGAGTTTTACGACCCGAAAGCCTTCATCACTCACGCGGCGTTGCTCCGTCAGACTTTCGTCCATTGCGGAAGATTCCCTACTGCTGCCTCCCGTAGGAGTCTGGGCCGTGTCTCAGTCCCAGTGTGGCCGATCACCCTCTCAGGTCGGCTACGCATCGTCGCCTTGGTGAGCCGTTACCTCACCAACTAGCTAATGCGACGCGGGTCCATCCATAAGTGACAGCCGAAGCCGCCTTTCAATTCCGAACTATGCAGTTCAAAATATTATCCGGTATTAGCCCCGGTTTCCCGGAGTTATCCCAGTCTTATGGGTAGGTTACCCACGTGTTACTCACCCGTCCGCCGCTAACTTCATAAGAGCAAGCTCTTAATCCATTCGCTCGACTTGCATGTATTAGGCACGCCGCCAGCGTTCATCCTGAGCCAGGATCAAACTCTCCAATAAAGTTAGTTTGTCTAGCATCTAAAAATAAAAATTGACGTTCACGTTGTTTGTTTCGTTCAGTTTTCAAAGAACTTGTCTGTCGCTCATTTGCGACTCCCTTATGTTAACATTTTCATATTTCAATGTCAACCAAGTTTTTTTATTTCTTTTGTCGCTTTCTGCGTTGTTGCTATCGGCGACTTGTCCTATATTACACCTCTATATACTAATCGTCAATACCTTTTTATAAAGAAATTTAATTTAGTACCTTTGCACTCTTTTAACTCTAGATAAGGACCTACAAAGATCTCATTAAAATAGAAACCATCGTCTACTTTTCTTTACCAATCTATCCTTCTAAATACTATTCAATCTAGGCACTTCTCTATTTCAAAGGACTCGCTTCCCCCATCTTACCGAACTCATACAATTGATTCTTTTCAGCTAAACTAGCAACCTTATTTTAACAATTAATAGTATATAATTAGAAAGTTGCTTTATTTTTTATTACCGCTCCCTATCCCCCTTTGTTTATCAAGTTGTAATATCAATAACATTCTATTAGAAACAGGTGACGATATGAAAGATATACGTATTCTTATAGCAGATGACGATAAAGAAATTCGAGACTTATTAAAAAGATATTTAGAACGAGAATTATATATGGTAGATACTGCAATTAATGGAGAAGAAGCGTTGTGCTTATTTAACCAAAATAACTACAACCTCGCTATATTAGATCTTATGATGCCGAAAGTAGATGGTATCGAAGTGTGTAGAAAACTTAGAGATACAACCAACATTCCTATATTAATGCTAACTGCTAAAGATCACGAAGTTGATAAAATTTTGGGCTTAAGCATAGGTGCTGATGATTATATTACGAAACCTTTCAGTATTCACGAAGTGGTTGCAAGAGTAAAAGCTCTTATGCGACGTTTTTTAGTTCTTGGAAGTAACACTAATGTACAAGAGAAAACAACTTTAACATTTAAAGGACTAACTATCGATTTAAAAAAATACACAGTCCATACGAACGGAAAAGAAATCAACTTAACTGGAAAAGAACTTGAACTGTTAAGATTCTTCGCTTCAAACTCAGAGCAAGTATTTACGAAAACACAACTCTTTCGGAATGTATGGGACGATAATTATATAGAAGATGATAATACAGTTATGGTGCATATTAGAAAGCTTAGAAAGAAAATAGAAATCGATTCTTCCAATCCAAAATTCATTCAGACTGTATGGGGAATCGGTTATAAGTTTGTAGGTGAACAGGTTGAAAAATGATAAGGTCCTCTTTCTTATTTCATTACAACTTATCATTTGCGGACTTTTAAATATAGATATGGGATACCATGTGAAAATATCTTTATTTATTGCTCTTATCATAATCACAATATATCTTTTCTTTTCAAGAGTTCACTTTATTCAAAGCAACGAATCGATGGTTACTAAATTAAGCCGTGCACTTAAAGGGAATTTACAAACGAGGCTATTCACAAATAACGACCGTTCACTAAATAGTATCGTGTTTTCAATAAACGACTTAATAACTGCATTAGAAAAGGGTCAGATCGAAGCAAGGAAATCTCAAGAAGCTAGAAAACAACTTTTATCTAATATCTCACATGATATCCGGACACCACTTACTTCTATTATTGGATATATTGATGCTTTAAAAGATGATGTCGCTGCTTCTGAAGTAGAAAAGCAAGAATATCTTGAAATACTTTATAAGAAATCGAATGACTTAAAACATCTGGTCGATGAAATCTTTAATATGGCCAAGCTAGATGCTGATGAGTTTCCATTAAAAGAAGAAGAACTCGATTTTTCTGAGGTTACTAGAGAAGTATTAATCGAATTTTTACCCGAGCTATCAAAACATAACATTGAACTACAGGTTCTCATACCAGAATCTACTTCCCCTATTATTGCAGATCACCTTAGCCTTATACGAATTATAGGTAATCTAATAAAAAACGCTATCCATCACGGAAAAGCTGGGAAAATAGTAGGAGTCGAACTACTAGAAACCAATACAGAATATGAGATTCTTATTTGGGACAAGGGACCCGGTATTCCAAAACATGATTTACAAAACGTATTTAAGCGGATGTACCGCAGCGAACAATCAAGAAATCCTTCTTACGGTGGTAGTGGCCTCGGACTTTCTATTTCTAAAGCCCTCGTTGAAAAAAATGGTGGGCGTATATGGGTTGACAGTATTCCCTGGGAACGAACTACTTTTGGTTTTTCCGTCCCAAAACACACTACTTTTAAGAAATAGTTAAGAAATGATTAATATGCAGTTAAACCTTCCTTTTTATTATGTAATTAAGAACTTATAGAAAGTAGGTGCCCCCTATAAATACAATTATAAAAACGACAAACCTTACTAAAGTTTATGGGAACCAAAAGTCAGTAGATAATCTGAATATAAATGTACAGCAAGGAGAGATTTATGGATTCATAGGGCGTAACGGTGCTGGTAAAACAACTACAATCCGTATGCTGCTTAGTCTTATAAAACCTACAAGTGGAAATATAGAAATATTCGGTGAGGATTTACTTCGGAATCCAAAAGACATTTTAAGAAGAATTGGTTCTATCGTTGAAGTCCCAGGATTTTATGAAAACTTAACTGCAAGAGAGAACTTATTAATTAATGCAAAGATAATTGGAGTTCACAAAAGGAATGCAATTGAAGAAGCATTAGAAATTGTAGGCTTGCAGCACGAAACAAAAAAATTAGTAGGAAAATACTCTTTAGGAATGAAGCAACGCTTAGGAATTGCACGTGCTCTTCTCCATTATCCTGAACTACTCATACTAGATGAACCAACTAACGGACTAGACCCAATCGGTATTAAAGAAATGCGAAAACTCATTAAATCTTTAGCTCAAGACAGAAATATAACGATACTCATTTCTAGTCATATATTAGCTGAGGTGGAACAACTAGTCGATCGTATGGGAATTATTCATGAAGGAAGGTTATTAGAAGAAGTTTCTCTTGATACACTGCGTAAAGCCAATCGTAAGTACATAGAATTCCAGGTAAATAATGATAATAAAGCTGCGATGCTATTAGAAAAGCATTTTCAAATTTTTGATTATGAGGTACATGATGAAGGAAATATTCGCGTTTATTCTCACTTTGGACAGCAAGGACATATTAACAGAACATTAGTTCGTGATGATGTTGAAGTATTAAAAATTGTGATGAGCGAAGATAGACTAGAAGATTATTTCACCAAACTAGTTGGGGGTGGCGCAATTGGTTAATCTTCTTTATACAGAACTATTAAAATTGAAACGATCCAATATGTTTTTGATTAGTATTATCGGAGCAGGTGTCGCGCCATTTTTAGTGGTTGTAGCTTCTTATATACACCTGAAGACAAAGCAGCCTACTCCAACTATTTTATTTGGTCAACTGTTCACTGAAGTTAACCTATACACTACTTTAATTATAGGATTCCCCTTATATGGAGTTGTAATCGCTTATCTATTTACCCGTGAATACACGGAAGATACATTAAAAAACTTGCTAACTATCCCAGTATCACGTATTAGCTTTATTATAAGTAAGTTTATCCTTCTATTCCTTTGGATCATGATGCTAACTTTAGTTGCTTGGGCGCTAACTTTATTATTAGGGCTAGTAGGTAGCTTCCCTGGGTTTAGTATCACCTTACTTTTAGGCTCTCTCGTAAAATTTTTAATATGTGGTGGACTTCTCTTTCTTTTGTCTTCACCTATTGTACTACTAACTCTTGTAATGAAGACCTATGTACCGCCTATTATATTAACAATCATTATTACAATGACTAACCTTATGATCGTAAATTCAAAACATAAAGACCTATTCCCATGGACCGCTACTCTAGATATAGCAAATAACGAATTACAACCGACTTATCCACCAGAGTATTCTTATATCATCATTGCAGTAACAGCTATTTTCGGATTTATTACAACACTATTCTATTTTAAAAGAGTAGATATTCATTAATCTATAGGAGTGAAACTATGAGCGATCTTATCATTGCCTTCATACTTGGCATTGTAGAAGGGTTAGCTGAATTTTTACCCATCTCTTTTACTGGCCATCTTATATTAGTCGGACATTTATTAGGTTTTGAAGGAGAAAGGGCAAAAACGTTTGAAATTGTCATACAGTTAGGGGCAATTTTAGCTATCGCGATTTTATATCACAAACGCCTTGTTTCTTTATGTAATATTAAACCCCTTCTACGGAAAGAGAAAAAATTCAATGCATTACATGTTTTTCTCGGTGTATTCCCAGCAGTAGTTGTTGGCTTATTATTACATGATGTTATTAAAGCATACTTATTCCAGCCGTATACTGTCGTAATCGGACTTGTAGCAGGAGCATTTCTTATGATTTTTGCAGAAGCAAAAAAAGCAGAGGTAACCGCTTTTTCACTAGATGATTTAACATACCGTCAAGCATTAACCATTGGATTATTTCAATGCTTAGCAGTATATCCTGGCTTCTCAAGGGCTGGCTCTACTATTTCTGGAGGTCTATTAGCGAAAGTAAATTATAAGGCTGCATCTGAGTTCTCTTTTCTCATTGCTCTTCCTGTAATGGTTGGAGCTACAGGCTTAGACTTATTAAAAAGTTGGAAGTATTTAAGTGCGGCTGATATTCCTATGTTTGCTATAGGATTCATTACCTCTTTTATAGTAGCAATGCTAGCGGTAGTAACCTTCCTGAAGCTTTTAGAAAAGATAGGTTTAAAACCTTTTGCATATTATCGTATTTTGTTAGCCATTGTATTTACACTTTTCGTATTGCTATAGCTTCATATAAGTCACATATTATTAAACCGATATTCAAGGAATATCGGTTTTTATCTATTTCACCTCTAGTATTACTCACTTCAATATGGCATAGTGGATAATAGATCAATATTAATAATCCGAATATTCTTTACTTCTAATCAACACTTCATTAAAATATGTAACGTTAAAAGCTATATTTGAAATCCGAACCTAGTACTAGCATTTCTTCTTTATACACATATGCTGAAGTAAAAATAAGCACCTCAATTGATTGAGTCTACCCATTACACCACGATAGAACTAATGTTCTCACTCCTTTGTTATACATCACTTCTTCCTTGTTTCTATATTTATGGAAGCGAAGTACGTGTAGGTGATCGGGCATTGACCCTAACTTTATTGCAGCCCAAATCACAAATAGACTACATAACAACTATATCCATTACCATACGAAACAATTCGAAAATTGAACATCCCGTCTATTAATATGGGCGTCTACGGGGAAAATGGTCATAAATGGACAGAACAAGTTTATAAACCATATTCCTTCAGCGTATTACTTGTATTAATCCGTAATACAACAACCCAGATTTTATATGACTACAAAACTATTACAAATAAGCAAGTTGCTCAAGGCTTATAAAAAAATTAAAGCGAGGTAAATATACAAATGAATCCATTAGCACAATCATATTGGGATACTTATTGGGGAAACAATAAAAAACCAGAATCTGTTACAGCTTGGCAATTTGGTGATTCTCCTGATTATCTCGCTCAATTAGTCATTGATGGTGTGAAAACCGCAACATGCTCGGGCCATATTTTTTACGAATTAGAAAATGAACCACTACCAACAACTAACGATTATAGTATTGTACTCAATAGTCAGGATGAACCTGTAGCTATTATTAAGACAATAGAAGTAACTATAATGCCAATGAATGAAGTGACTGAAGAATTTGCTGTAGCTGAGGGTGAAGGCGATCTTACTTATAATTACTGGAGAGACACCCATATACAGTTCTTTACAAAGGAACTAAGCGAACTTGGTCTTAGTTTTTCTGAAGATATGCTGCTCGTTTGCGAACGTTTTAAGCTTATCGATGTAAAAAACAAAGTGAAGCTATAATAAATAACGATTTTACCGGAAGTCCATACTAGATAAATACATTTATTTTTAAACAAATAAGCTTGTTATCAATGGATTTCTTGAGCCATTAATAACAAGCTTATTTCATTAAACACAAAAAAGACGAGTCATTCTGACTCGTCTTAAAGTTGCTTGGCGACGTCCTACTCTCACAGGGACAAGGTCCCAACTACCATCGGCGCTAGAGAGCTTAACTTCCGTGTTCGGTATGGGAACGGGTGTGACCTCTCTGCCATCATCACCAAACTGATGAAGGTATATTCCTTCAAAACTAGATAACAGTGCTTCATATTATATGGTTAAGTCCTCGATCTATTAGTATTCGTCAGCTCCACATGTCACCATGCTTCCACCTCGAACCTATCAACCTGATCATCTTTCAGGGATCTTACTAGCTTACGCTATGGGAAATCTCATCTTGAGGGGGGCTTCATGCTTAGATGCTTTCAGCACTTATCCCTTCCGCACATAGCTACCCAGCTATGCCCTTGGCAGAACAACTGGTACACCAGCGGTGCGTCCATCCCGGTCCTCTCGTACTAAGGACAGCTCCTCTCAAATTTCCTGCGCCCACGACGGATAGGGACCGAACTGTCTCACGACGTTCTGAACCCAGCTCGCGTACCGCTTTAATGGGCGAACAGCCCAACCCTTGGGACCGACTACAGCCCCAGGATGCGATGAGCCGACATCGAGGTGCCAAACCTCCCCGTCGATGTGGACTCTTGGGGGAGATAAGCCTGTTATCCCCGGGGTAGCTTTTATCCGTTGAGCGATGGCCCTTCCATGCGGAACCACCGGATCACTAAGCCCGACTTTCGTCCCTGCTCGACTTGTAGGTCTCGCAGTCAAGCTCCCTTATGCCTTTGCACTCTACGAATGATTTCCAACCATTCTGAGGGAACCTTTGGGCGCCTCCGTTACACTTTAGGAGGCGACCGCCCCAGTCAAACTGCCCACCTGACACTGTCTCCCGGGTCGATGAGACCCGTAGGTTAGAATTTCAATACAGTCAGGGCGGTATCCCACCAGCGCCTCCACCGAAGCTAGCGCTCCGGTTTCAATGGCTCCCGCCTATCCTGTACAAACTGTACCAAAATTCAATATCAGGCTACAGTAAAGCTCCACGGGGTCTTTCCGTCCTGTCGCGGGTAACCTGCATCTTCACAGGTACTATAATTTCACCGAGTCTCTGGTTGAGACAGTGCCCAAATCGTTACACCTTTCGTGCGGGTCGGAACTTACCCGACAAGGAATTTCGCTACCTTAGGACCGTTATAGTTACGGCCGCCGTTTACTGGGGCTTCAGTTCAGAGCTTCGCTTACGCTAACCCCTCTCCTTAACCTTCCAGCACCGGGCAGGTGTCAGCCCCTATACTTCGCCTTACGGCTTCGCAGAGACCTGTGTTTTTGCTAAACAGTCGCTTGGGCCTATTCACTGCGGCTTTCCGTTAAGAAAGCACCCCTTCTCCCGAAGTTACGGGGTCATTTTGCCGAGTTCCTTAACCAGAGTTCTCTCGCACACCTTAGGATTCTCTCCTCGCCTACCTGTGTCGGTTTGCGGTACAGGCACCTTTTATCTCGCTAGAAGCTTTTCTTGGCAGCGGGGAATCAAAGACTTCGCTCCATAAGGAGCTTCCCCATCACAGCTCAGCCTTCACGATAAGCGGATTTGCCTACTTATCAGCCTAACTGCTTGGACGTGCACAACCAATCGCACGCTTCTTCTATCCTTCTGCGTCCCTCCATTGCTCAAACGATAAAGAGGTGGTACAGGAATATCAACCTGTTGTCCATCGCCTACGCCTGTCGGCCTCGGCTTAGGTCCTGACTAACCCTGAGCGGACGAGCCTTCCTCAGGAAACCTTAGGCATTCGGTGGACGGGATTCTCACCCGTCTTTCGCTACTCATACCGGCATTCTCACTTCTAAGCGCTCCACCAGTCCTTCCGGTCTGACTTCACTGCACTTAGAACGCTCCCCTACCACTGATACCATTGGTATCAATTCGCAGCTTCGGTGGTGTATTTAGCCCCGGTACATTTTCGGCGCAGAGTCACTCGACTAGTGAGCTATTACGCACTCTTTAAATGGTGGCTGCTTCTGAGCCAACATCCTAGTTGTCTAAGCAACTCCACATCCTTTTCCACTTAATACACACTTTGGGACCTTAGCTGGCGATCTGGGCTGTTTCCCTCTTGACTACGGATCTTATCACTCGCAGTCTGACTCCTAAGGATAAGTCATTGGCATTCGGAGTTTGACTGAATTCGGTAATCCGATGAGGACCCCTAGTTCAATCAGTGCTCTACCTCCAAGACTCTTACACTTAAGGCTAGCCCTAAAGCTATTTCGGGGAGAACCAGCTATCTCCAGGTTCGATTGGAATTTCTCCGCTACCCACACCTCATCCCCGCACTTTTCAACGTGCGTGGGTTCGGGCCTCCATTCAGTGTTACCTGAACTTCACCCTGGACATGGGTAGATCACCTGGTTTCGGGTCTACGACCACGTACTAAACGCCCTATTCAGACTCGCTTTCGCTGCGGCTCCGCCTCTTCAGCTTAACCTCGCACGGGATCGTAACTCGCCGGTTCATTCTACAAAAGGCACGCCATCACCCATTAACGGGCTCTGACTATTTGTAGGCACACGGTTTCAGGATCTCTTTCACTCCCCTTCCGGGGTGCTTTTCACCTTTCCCTCACGGTACTGGTTCACTATCGATCACTAGGGAGTATTTAGCCTTGGGAGATGGTCCTCCCAGATTCCGACGGAATTTCACGTGTTCCGCCGTACTCAGGATACATTCAAGAGAGAACGAAGTTTCGACTACGGGGTTATTACCCTCTGTGACGGACCTTTCCAGGTCGCTTCGTCTACCTCGTTCCTTTGTAACTCCGTATAGAATGTCCTACAACCCCAAGAGGCAAGCCTCTTGGTTTGGGCTAGATTCCGTTTCGCTCGCCGCTACTCAGGAAATCGCATTTGCTTTCTCTTCCTCCAGGTACTTAGATGTTTCAGTTCCCTGGGTCTGTCTTCCATACCCTATGTATTCAGGTAAGGATACCATACCATTACGTATAGTGGGTTTCCCCATTCGGAAATCTTCGGATCAAAGCTTACTTACAGCTCCCCGAAGCATATCGGCGTTAGTCCCGTCCTTCATCGACTCCTAGTGTCAAGGCATCCACCGTGCGCCCTTTCTAACTTAACCAAACTAAAATTAAAAAATATGAGCTACACTGTTATCTAGTTTTCAAAGAACATACATTTAAACTTGAGAGATAGTTCTCTCAAAACTGAACGAAACAAAACAAGTCAACGTTTATTGATGAACTGCGTTCATCAATTCTCCATAGAAAGGAGGTGATCCAGCCGCACCTTCCGATACGGCTACCTTGTTACGACTTCACCCCAATCATCTGTCCCACCTTAGGCGGCTGGCTCCATAAAGGTTACCCCACCGACTTCGGGTGTTACAAACTCTCGTGGTGTGACGGGCGGTGTGTACAAGGCCCGGGAACGTATTCACCGCGGCATGCTGATCCGCGATTACTAGCGATTCCAGCTTCATGTAGGCGAGTTGCAGCCTACAATCCGAACTGAGAACGGTTTTATGAGATTAGCTCCACCTCGCGGTCTTGCAGCTCTTTGTACCGTCCATTGTAGCACGTGTGTAGCCCAGGTCATAAGGGGCATGATGATTTGACGTCATCCCCACCTTCCTCCGGTTTGTCACCGGCAGTCACCTTAGAGTGCCCAACTTAATGATGGCAACTAAGATCAAGGGTTGCGCTCGTTGCGGGACTTAACCCAACATCTCACGACACGAGCTGACGACAACCATGCACCACCTGTCACTCTGCTCCCGAAGGAGAAGCTCTATCTCTAGAGTTTTCAGAGGATGTCAAGACCTGGTAAGGTTCTTCGCGTTGCTTCGAATTAAACCACATGCTCCACCGCTTGTGCGGGCCCCCGTCAATTCCTTTGAGTTTCAGCCTTGCGGCCGTACTCCCCAGGCGGAGTGCTTAATGCGTTAACTTCAGCACTAAAGGGCGGAAACCCTCTAACACTTAGCACTCATCGTTTACGGCGTGGACTACCAGGGTATCTAATCCTGTTTGCTCCCCACGCTTTCGCGCCTCAGTGTCAGTTACAGACCAGAAAGTCGCCTTCGCCACTGGTGTTCCTCCATATCTCTACGCATTTCACCGCTACACATGGAATTCCACTTTCCTCTTCTGCACTCAAGTCTCCCAGTTTCCAATGACCCTCCACGGTTGAGCCGTGGGCTTTCACATCAGACTTAAGAAACCACCTGCGCGCGCTTTACGCCCAATAATTCCGGATAACGCTTGCCACCTACGTATTACCGCGGCTGCTGGCACGTAGTTAGCCGTGGCTTTCTGGTTAGGTACCGTCAAGGTGCCAGCTTATTCAACTAGCACTTGTTCTTCCCTAACAACAGAGTTTTACGACCCGAAAGCCTTCATCACTCACGCGGCGTTGCTCCGTCAGACTTTCGTCCATTGCGGAAGATTCCCTACTGCTGCCTCCCGTAGGAGTCTGGGCCGTGTCTCAGTCCCAGTGTGGCCGATCACCCTCTCAGGTCGGCTACGCATCGTCGCCTTGGTGAGCCGTTACCTCACCAACTAGCTAATGCGACGCGGGTCCATCCATAAGTGACAGCCGAAGCCGCCTTTCAATTTCGAACTATGCAGTTCAAAATATTATCCGGTATTAGCCCCGGTTTCCCGGAGTTATCCCAGTCTTATGGGTAGGTTACCCACGTGTTACTCACCCGTCCGCCGCTAACTTCATAAGAGCAAGCTCTTAATCCATTCGCTCGACTTGCATGTATTAGGCACGCCGCCAGCGTTCATCCTGAGCCAGGATCAAACTCTCCAATAAAGTTAGTTTGTCTAGCATCTAAAAATAAAAATTGACGTTCACGTTGTTTGTTTCGTTCAGTTTTCAAAGAACTTGTTTGCCGCTCATTTGCGACTCCCTTATGTTAACATTTTCATATTTCAATGTCAACCAAGTTTTTTTATTTCTTTTGTCGCTTTCTGCGTTGTTACTATCGGCGACTTGTTCTATATTACACCTCAATACTCTAATCGTCAACACCTTTTTATAAAGATATTTAATTTAATATGTTCACACCATTTTATCCCGCTATTTGCGGACAGTAAGACTCCCACCTCAAAGTTCGGCTGAAGCAAGGAAGTTAGTAGTGAGCCTGACGATCATAAATTCCCGATTAGTAAAGGTTACATAAGAATCCACAAAGATTTTACTAAATAGCAATCATTGTCTACCTCTATCTACTAATCTCCCCTAACAAACCTCTCTATTTCAAGAGGATTATCCCCCGTACATTACTGGGTTCCACAAGAAATTCTTTTCTAGCAACTTCATTTACTTTCCTTATCTTAATTACAATATCTCTTTCTAACAGTACACACACTCTCCTGAACTATTCATAATAGAATGAACCGACTATAGACTAGATTCAATTAATATTAAAAATTATGATGAGTAAAGGACCATTCGTAGATTATTTCATAAAACCAGTTGGAGATAGAATAATTGGTTCGTTTACAGATTTCACGATACTTTCACAGAAAACACTTATTGTTTTGATACACGTCAACTATAGACTAGAAAAAGACGCTAAAACATATGAACATGCAAAACGGTCATAGCAACGTAGCTCGCGAACCTATACGGTCTATAGTGAGAGTGGTGATGGCACACTACAATCTTGCACGTCAGCGATACCAAAAATGGACTTCGCCTTTGGTAGCAAGAATCACACTGATGTTAATCAGGTTGCCCCTTTAGCAGTGGGAGTGTCAATAAATCCAATATTAATAATTGAAATATACTTTACTGAAGAACCACTTCACTAAAGCATGTAAAGTTACAAGCTATACTGGAAATCCGAACCTAGTATGGCAGCTCTTCTTTAAACACATATATCCAATAGAAAATAAGCGCCTCAATTGATTGAGTATGTCCATTACACCATTCAAGAACGAATGTTCTATTCTCTTGTTATACACCACTACTTCCTTGCATTTAAGTAATCACACTATAATTTTTCACTTACACTTATCTTCTATATAAAAGCTACAAAATTATAAAATTTAAAGAGTTGTATCCTATATCTATAAGTTTTTCCGTTAGAAGAGCAAATAGCATCGCTAACAAAGCATATAGTTTCATTATTTCCAACCAAATTACAAATAGAGTATATAACTACCTACATTTATTCCCGATGAACCCATTCTTCCTCCAACTTATTTATATCAACGTGATAATAAAGACAAATATGCTGTTCAAATAGCAACCAGTGGCCAACTATACTTTAGTTATCTTATTTATAAGGCTACAAAAAAAGATTCTTATCCAACTACTAGAGGAAACAAGTAGAACTTATAAAGAAGCTGAACACTATGTACAAGAGCAGTTCCAATATTACTACTCATAACTGATCTTCCCAATCGAAAATTTTCTTGGGAATTTCGTGTAACAAACTATCCAAACTATAAAAAAGATTATAGAGTCTAAACATTAATCCACACATCTTTATCCAAAATGTTATATGCGAAAGTAATACATAAGATTTTCAAGAATTATATTTTGAAATTATCACCGCTCTTCAAAAGCCAGATTCAGCAAAAAAGAACACGCGCTATTATCTTTTTAACTCCACCACTTTCACCATATAACTGCTTAAAACAAATAAAGTGAAACTTTAATCAATGGGGTTGTTGATCCCCCACTGATTATTAGCCTTCACCAATGGGGCGTTTACAGGCAACAGGGCTCCCACCTAACTTCTTTGCTCCAGCTGAATTTTGAGGTGGGAGTTTTACTGCCCGCAAATAGCGTGATAAATGAAACAAATAGCCTGTTACAATGAACTTTTTTTCTTCAAACTTTTTTCATGTACCACTATTCGGGTTCACTTCAATTTAACATGTGGTAGCTTCTTTGCTATTCACGAATTAAAGCCATTATCATCTCATTTATGTAATTATTCAGTTAATTAGTTTAATTATATATCAATAGAGTTTAGGAGACTGATAAAATCATAGTTAAGAGCGTCTCATAAGACTTGTCTCAAAAATGAGGTGATATTTTGCGAAAAATCGGTTATATACGCGTCAGTTCAACTAGCCAGAATCCTTCAAGGCAATTTCAGCAACTGAACGAAATCGGAATGGATATTATTTTTGAAGAAAAAGTTTCCGGAGCAACAAAAGATCGTGAGCAACTTCAAAAAATGTTAGAGGATATACAAGAAGGTGACATCATTTATGTCACGGACTTAACTCGGATTACTCGTAGTACACAAGATTTATTTGAATTAATCGATAACATACGGAATAAAAAGGCAAATTTAAAATCCTTAAAAGATACATGGCTAGATTTATCAGAAGATAATCCCTACAGCCAATTCTTAATTACGGTTATGGCGGGTGTAAACCAATTAGAACGTGATCTTATCCGTATGCGGCAGCGTGAAGGAATTGAACTGGCTAAGAAAGAAGGAAAGTTTAAAGGTCGGTTAAAGAAGTACCATAAAAATCATGCAGGAATGAATATGCAGTAAAGCTTTATAAAGAGGGAGATATGACTGTAAATCAAATTTGTGAAATTACAAATGTGTCTAGGGCCTCATTATATAGAAAGCTATCGGAAAGGAACAGTTGATGAGTTATATCAAAAATCGGAAATATATAATAGAAAATAAATTTCATATAGAGGTGGAATTATATGCCTAAAATTGACAATATGTTAGCAATTCTATGGATGCTTCGTTCAGGTGAAAAAATTACTGCAAAACAAATTTCAGAAAAGTTAGAGATGAATATAAGGACTGTGTATCGTTATATTGATACAATTTCAACAAGTGGCGTACCTATAATTTCAGAAACAGGACATAACGGTGGATACACTTTATTGAACAATTTTATTGAGGCTCCTCTTTTTTTTGATTTTGAGGAGCAAACTTCACTATTTCACGCTGCTGTTTTTGCAGAAGAAGCCGGATATTATGGAGGTGAAGCACTAAATAGGGCCATTTCAAAACTAAGTAAATACTCAAATCAAGAGCAGGAAACAAAGATAAACCAACATTTAACTAGTCTTGAAGTAATAAGTCGATTAAGTTCACTCTCTATAGAACCTTTTTTGAAGGAGTTGGAACAGGCCGTAGCTGACGGGTACTCAGTAAAAATTCTTTACCATAAAAGTGGCGAAAAGCAATTAAATTATAGATTGGTCGATCCGTACAGAATTATCTATTGGAATAATAAGTGGTATGTGATTGGATTTTGTCATCTTAGGAATGATATCCGTAGTTTTAGAGTAGATCGAATTGAAAGTCTAATGCTAACCGAAAATAAGTTTAACCGGCCAGAAAATTTTTCAGCACGTGACTTTTTTATAAAAAGTCTTCTTCCAACTATAGAAGATAAGGAAGGGATTATTTCTTTGGTTATTAATGGGGATAAAAGTGTATTGGCTGATATTTGCCAACATTGGTTTTTAGGACATTATTTACAAGAACGGACTTCAAATCAAGCAGTTTTTCTTCTTGAAAAAGATATGATACATACATATGTACCTTATTTACTTTTACCGTACAATAAATCTATTAAAGTTATTGAGCCAATAAGTCTTAAGAAAAGACTTATTGAAGTTCTGTCGGAATTAATAAAATTTCATCAAGTATGATAACTTCCCTGACATTAACTGTCAGGGAAGTTATATTATAATAGCTATATTAATCGTGATTGGAGTGTTATTGGATGCAAACAAAAAAAGCTTTTCTATATGTATTTAATACAATGTCGGACTGGGAATATGGATATTTAATTGCTGAACTAAACTCAGGAAGATATTTCAAAAAAGATTTAGCACCTTTAAAAGTAATTACAGTAGGAGCTAATAAAGAAATGATTACTACTATGGGAGGACTGAGCATAAAACCAGATATTTCCCTTGATGAATGTACTCTTGAGAGTAAAGATCTTTTAATTTTACCAGGAGGGACTACTTGGAGTGAAGAAATTCATCAACCTATCTTGGAAAGAATTGGCCAAGCTTTAAAGCTTGGCACTATTGTTGCTGCAATTTGTGGTGCAACTGAGGGCCTCGCGAATATGGGATACTTAGATACTAGAAAGCATACAAGTAATAACTTAGAATATACTAAAATGGTATGTCCTAACTATAAAGGAGAAAAGTTCTATGAGTTGGGATCTGCGGTATCTGATGCGAATTTAGTTACTGCATCAGGAATAGCTCCTCTGGAATTTGCAATGGAGGTACTGAAAAAAATAGATGTATTTACACCAGATGCATTACATTCATGGTATAACCTAAATAAGACTCATAAACCTGAATACTTCTTCCAGTTAATGAATTCAATAAATAAATGAAGTAACTGAAAAGCTCAATTTCTCTATTTTGATTTGTGGAGAAGTTGGGCTTTTTAATTTGGAATTTCCTTATCGTTGTAAATCCGCATTTTCCTGACGCTACCCCCATTACAAATAAACAATATGCTACTTGCTTATGAACGTTTTGAGCTTATCGATGTAAGAAACAAAGTAAAGCCTATAATGAATAACAATTTTATATAAATACGCTTACCTTTAAACAAATAAGCTTGTTATCAATAGGTTTCTTGAACCATTAATAACAAGCTTATTTCATTAAACACAAAAAAGACGAGTCATTCTGACTCGTCTTAAAGTTGCTTGGCGACGTCCTACTCTCACAGGGACAAGGTCCCAACTACCATCGGCGCTAGAGAGCTTAACTTCCGTGTTCGGTATGGGAACGGGTGTGACCTCTCTGCCATCATCACCAAACTGATGAAGGCATATTCCTTCAAAACTAGATAACATTAGCTTCATATTATATGGTTAAGTCCTCGATCTATTAGTATTCGTCAGCTCCACATGTCACCATGCTTCCACCTCGAACCTATCAACCTGATCATCTTTCAGGGATCTTACTAGCTTACGCTATGGGAAATCTCATCTTGAGGGGGGCTTCATGCTTAGATGCTTTCAGCACTTATCCCTTCCGCACATAGCTACCCAGCTATGCCCTTGGCAGAACAACTGGTACACCAGCGGTGCGTCCATCCCGGTCCTCTCGTACTAAGGACAGCTCCTCTCAAATTTCCTGCGCCCACGACGGATAGGGACCGAACTGTCTCACGACGTTCTGAACCCAGCTCGCGTACCGCTTTAATGGGCGAACAGCCCAACCCTTGGGACCGACTACAGCCCCAGGATGCGATGAGCCGACATCGAGGTGCCAAACCTCCCCGTCGATGTGGACTCTTGGGGGAGATAAGCCTGTTATCCCCGGGGTAGCTTTTATCCGTTGAGCGATGGCCCTTCCATGCGGAACCACCGGATCACTAAGCCCGACTTTCGTCCCTGCTCGACTTGTAGGTCTCGCAGTCAAGCTCCCTTATGCCTTTGCACTCTACGAATGATTTCCAACCATTCTGAGGGAACCTTTGGGCGCCTCCGTTACACTTTAGGAGGCGACCGCCCCAGTCAAACTGCCCACCTGACACTGTCTCCCGGGTCGATGAGACCCGTAGGTTAGAATTTCAATACAGTCAGGGCGGTATCCCACCAGCGCCTCCACCGAAGCTAGCGCTCCGGTTTCAATGGCTCCCGCCTATCCTGTACAAACTGTACCAAAATTCAATATCAGGCTACAGTAAAGCTCCACGGGGTCTTTCCGTCCTGTCGCGGGTAACCTGCATCTTCACAGGTACTATAATTTCACCGAGTCTCTGGTTGAGACAGTGCCCAAATCGTTACACCTTTCGTGCGGGTCGGAACTTACCCGACAAGGAATTTCGCTACCTTAGGACCGTTATAGTTACGGCCGCCGTTTACTGGGGCTTCAGTTCAGAGCTTCGCTTACGCTAACCCCTCTCCTTAACCTTCCAGCACCGGGCAGGTGTCAGCCCCTATACTTCGCCTTACGGCTTCGCAGAGACCTGTGTTTTTGCTAAACAGTCGCTTGGGCCTATTCACTGCGGCTTTCCGTTAAGAAAGCACCCCTTCTCCCGAAGTTACGGGGTCATTTTGCCGAGTTCCTTAACCAGAGTTCTCTCGCACACCTTAGGATTCTCTCCTCGCCTACCTGTGTCGGTTTGCGGTACAGGCACCTTTTATCTCGCTAGAAGCTTTTCTTGGCAGCGGGGAATCAAAGACTTCGCTCCATAAGGAGCTTCCCCATCACAGCTCAGCCTTCACGATAAGCGGATTTGCCTACTTATCAGCCTAACTGCTTGGACGTGCACAACCAATCGCACGCTTCTTCTATCCTTCTGCGTCCCTCCATTGCTCAAACGATAAAGAGGTGGTACAGGAATATCAACCTGTTGTCCATCGCCTACGCCTGTCGGCCTCGGCTTAGGTCCTGACTAACCCTGAGCGGACGAGCCTTCCTCAGGAAACCTTAGGCATTCGGTGGACGGGATTCTCACCCGTCTTTCGCTACTCATACCGGCATTCTCACTTCTAAGCGCTCCACCAGTCCTTCCGGTCTGACTTCACTGCACTTAGAACGCTCCCCTACCACTGATACCATTGGTATCAATTCGCAGCTTCGGTGGTGTATTTAGCCCCGGTACATTTTCGGCGCAGAGTCACTCGACTAGTGAGCTATTACGCACTCTTTAAATGGTGGCTGCTTCTGAGCCAACATCCTAGTTGTCTAAGCAACTCCACATCCTTTTCCACTTAATACACACTTTGGGACCTTAGCTGGCGATCTGGGCTGTTTCCCTCTTGACTACGGATCTTATCACTCGCAGTCTGACTCCTAAGGATAAGTCATTGGCATTCGGAGTTTGACTGAATTCGGTAATCCGATGAGGACCCCTAGTTCAATCAGTGCTCTACCTCCAAGACTCTTACACTTAAGGCTAGCCCTAAAGCTATTTCGGGGAGAACCAGCTATCTCCAGGTTCGATTGGAATTTCTCCGCTACCCACACCTCATCCCCGCACTTTTCAACGTGCGTGGGTTCGGGCCTCCATTCAGTGTTACCTGAACTTCACCCTGGACATGGGTAGATCACCTGGTTTCGGGTCTACGACCACGTACTAAACGCCCTATTCAGACTCGCTTTCGCTGCGGCTCCGCCTCTTCAGCTTAACCTCGCACGGGATCGTAACTCGCCGGTTCATTCTACAAAAGGCACGCCATCACCCATTAACGGGCTCTGACTATTTGTAGGCACACGGTTTCAGGATCTCTTTCACTCCCCTTCCGGGGTGCTTTTCACCTTTCCCTCACGGTACTGGTTCACTATCGATCACTAGGGAGTATTTAGCCTTGGGAGATGGTCCTCCCAGATTCCGACGGAATTTCACGTGTTCCGCCGTACTCAGGATACATTCAAGAGAGAACGAAGTTTCGACTACGGGGTTATTACCCTCTGTGACGGACCTTTCCAGGTCGCTTCGTCTACCTCGTTCCTTTGTAACTCCGTATAGAATGTCCTACAACCCCAAGAGGCAAGCCTCTTGGTTTGGGCTAGATTCCGTTTCGCTCGCCGCTACTCAGGAAATCGCATTTGCTTTCTCTTCCTCCAGGTACTTAGATGTTTCAGTTCCCTGGGTCTGTCTTCCATACCCTATGTATTCAGGTAAGGATACCATACCATTACGTATAGTGGGTTTCCCCATTCGGAAATCTTCGGATCAAAGCTTACTTACAGCTCCCCGAAGCATATCGGCGTTAGTCCCGTCCTTCATCGACTCCTAGTGTCAAGGCATCCACCGTGCGCCCTTTCTAACTTAACCAAACTAAAATTAAAAAATATGAGCTACACTGTTATCTAGTTTTCAAAGAACATACATTTAAACTTGAGAGATAGTTCTCTCAAAACTGAACGAAACAAAACAAGTCAACGTTTATTGATGAACTGCGTTCATCAATTCTCCATAGAAAGGAGGTGATCCAGCCGCACCTTCCGATACGGCTACCTTGTTACGACTTCACCCCAATCATCTGTCCCACCTTAGGCGGCTGGCTCCATAAAGGTTACCCCACCGACTTCGGGTGTTACAAACTCTCGTGGTGTGACGGGCGGTGTGTACAAGGCCCGGGAACGTATTCACCGCGGCATGCTGATCCGCGATTACTAGCGATTCCAGCTTCATGTAGGCGAGTTGCAGCCTACAATCCGAACTGAGAACGGTTTTATGAGATTAGCTCCACCTCGCGGTCTTGCAGCTCTTTGTACCGTCCATTGTAGCACGTGTGTAGCCCAGGTCATAAGGGGCATGATGATTTGACGTCATCCCCACCTTCCTCCGGTTTGTCACCGGCAGTCACCTTAGAGTGCCCAACTTAATGATGGCAACTAAGATCAAGGGTTGCGCTCGTTGCGGGACTTAACCCAACATCTCACGACACGAGCTGACGACAACCATGCACCACCTGTCACTCTGCTCCCGAAGGAGAAGCTCTATCTCTAGAGTTTTCAGAGGATGTCAAGACCTGGTAAGGTTCTTCGCGTTGCTTCGAATTAAACCACATGCTCCACCGCTTGTGCGGGCCCCCGTCAATTCCTTTGAGTTTCAGCCTTGCGGCCGTACTCCCCAGGCGGAGTGCTTAATGCGTTAACTTCAGCACTAAAGGGCGGAAACCCTCTAACACTTAGCACTCATCGTTTACGGCGTGGACTACCAGGGTATCTAATCCTGTTTGCTCCCCACGCTTTCGCGCCTCAGTGTCAGTTACAGACCAGAAAGTCGCCTTCGCCACTGGTGTTCCTCCATATCTCTACGCATTTCACCGCTACACATGGAATTCCACTTTCCTCTTCTGCACTCAAGTCTCCCAGTTTCCAATGACCCTCCACGGTTGAGCCGTGGGCTTTCACATCAGACTTAAGAAACCACCTGCGCGCGCTTTACGCCCAATAATTCCGGATAACGCTTGCCACCTACGTATTACCGCGGCTGCTGGCACGTAGTTAGCCGTGGCTTTCTGGTTAGGTACCGTCAAGGTGCCAGCTTATTCAACTAGCACTTGTTCTTCCCTAACAACAGAGTTTTACGACCCGAAAGCCTTCATCACTCACGCGGCGTTGCTCCGTCAGACTTTCGTCCATTGCGGAAGATTCCCTACTGCTGCCTCCCGTAGGAGTCTGGGCCGTGTCTCAGTCCCAGTGTGGCCGATCACCCTCTCAGGTCGGCTACGCATCGTCGCCTTGGTGAGCCGTTACCTCACCAACTAGCTAATGCGACGCGGGTCCATCCATAAGTGACAGCCGAAGCCGCCTTTCAATTCCGAACTATGCAGTTCAAAATATTATCCGGTATTAGCCCCGGTTTCCCGGAGTTATCCCAGTCTTATGGGTAGGTTACCCACGTGTTACTCACCCGTCCGCCGCTAACTTCATAAGAGCAAGCTCTTAATCCATTCGCTCGACTTGCATGTATTAGGCACGCCGCCAGCGTTCATCCTGAGCCAGGATCAAACTCTCCAATAAAGTTAGTTTGTCTAGCATCTAAAAATAAAAATTGACGTTCACGTTGTTTGTTTCGTTCAGTTTTCAAAGAACTACTCGGTCGCCCATTTGCGACTTCCTTATGTTAACATCTTCGTTAGTTAATGTCAACTAAGTTTTTTATTTCGTTTGTCGCTTTCTGCGTTGTTGCTATCGGCGACTTGTTCTATATTACACCTCTAACCTACAATCGTCAATATGTTTTTATAAAAAACTTCATTTTTTTATAAATCCTATTTACGTTATTAATTTATCTATTTATATACCTCTTCTATAAGAATAGAATAGCAACCCATGAAACACTCTATGGGTTGCTATTCCATCATAAAAACTATTGTTCTTTTGAAGGTACAGAACAACTTTCATCCGTACAAGACATATCGCTTCCACCCTCTGAAGAAAGCTCTTGTAACTTAGGTGCAGGATTCTCTTCTTCCCAAACTTGCTGAAGTGCACCAACAAAAGTTTCAAGTGGTTGCGCACCTGAAATAGCATACTTTTGATTAATAATAAAATAAGGAACTCCCGAAATTTGATATTGCTGAGCAATCGCTTCATCAATTCTAACATCATTTGCATATGCGCTTTTATCATTAATAACATGTAGAGCTTCTTGCTTATCTAAACCTGAAGCTTCAGCAATAGTAGCAAGCGTATCCACATCACTTAAATTTTTCGATTCAGTGAAATATGCACAAAGTAGATTTTCCGTAATCTCTTTTTCTTTCCCTTGATCCTTTGCAAATTTGGCAAGACGATGCGCATCAAAAGTGTTCGTCGGCTTCATCTCTTCAAAATTAAAACTTAACCCCATACTAGCTGCATGATTGCCGAGTTGTATATTATTACGCTTAGCTTCTTCAATACTAATCCCATACTTTGATGCAAGTACTTCATTAATACTTGTTCCAGAATAGATTGGAGCATTTTGGTCTAATTCAAAACTTTTAAACTCAACTTCAACATCTTTCTTATGCGGAAATTGCTCTAAAGCCATTTCTAATCTACGTTTCCCAATATAACAAAATGGGCATACAAAATCTGACCATACTTCAATTTTCATAGAAACACCTCATTAACATGTAGTTTTCAATTATTGTAGCACTGGCAATAAGGAATTCAAAAATTTATGCTTCAAACCTTATATACTACAAACTAAAATGAGTTTTTAAATAGAAAAAACGATAATCAAAAGTATAAAAACATTTCCTTCTGATTATCGTATATACAAAATACAAATCTAAAACAATCTAATTACGCTGGAATGTATCTCCCCACGAATTCCCATATGGTATTCCAATATTTATTCGAATCTACCTTCTCGGCTTCTCCATGTCCAGCACCTGGAACAATTAATTTCTCTTTTTCTACTTTTGCAGCATTATATACTTCATCTAACATTTCATAAGGAACGAATGTATCAGCGTCCCCATGAATAAATAGCATCGGTGTTTTACTTTTCGCTACTTGTTTTACAGCTGAAGCTTCTTCTAAATCATATCCAGCTCTTAATTTTGTAACTGTATTTGCCGCATTCATAACAGGAAACTTCGGCAAGTGGAATAAATCGTTTAATTGATAAGTAAATTCATCAATAACAGTTGAGTATCCACAATCTTCAATAATAACTTTAACGTTAGAGGGTAACTCTTCACCTGAAGTCATCATTACAGTTGCTCCCCCCATTGAAACTCCAAAGAGTGCTATTTCAGCATTAGGGTCTTTCTTTGCAATTTGTTGAATCCAAATCAAAATATCTTTACGATCGTGCCAGCCCATCCCTATATAATCACCTTCACTATTTCCATGCCCACGAAGATCTGGCGCTATGACGTTATATCCTTCTTCATAAAAATTCCGGATATATTTCGTCATTTTCGATGCCCTACTATCATATCCATGAACTACAATTGCCCATTTATGGCTAGATTGTTCATTCATATATTCATAACCTGTTAATTTCAACTTATCGAAAGAATTTATGTTTCGTATATTAGGTTTATGATTTGATACAAAGTTCGCATCCTTTTCTTCATTTGTAGCAAACACACCTCCCGATGCATTCACAGTTTCTACTAAGTGAGGATTATCCTCTAAAAACTCTTTCTCTTGTTTCGCATTCAACGCATAATTATAAAAATAATTCCCGACTAACATATAAGTAATTGCTAGAAGGACTAAAACCACTATAGTAATTACACCTATCTTCTTCATATTATCTCCTTAAAAAATTTAAATCTTTCTATATTAAAGTACCTCGAAAAACAACTGTACTATTTTAACACACCGATAGATTGCTTCTACAAAAAATAGAATAGAAAATCTTAAACTACACATCAAAAATGATGAAAGAAAATGAATATGAGAGGATCAAAATAATAAGGATTACTTACTTGAGACTGATAAGAAGTTTAAAACACAAAAAAGACGAGTCATTCTGACTCGTCTTAAAGTCGCTTGGCGACGTCCTACTCTCACAGGGACAAGGTCCCAACTACCATCGGCGCTAGAGAGCTTAACTTCCGTGTTCGGTATGGGAACGGGTGTGACCTCTCTGCCATCATCACCAAACTGATGAAGGCATATTCCTTCAAAACTAGATAACATTAGCTTCATATTATATGGTTAAGTCCTCGATCT
Source organism: Bacillus sp. FSL H8-0492 (assembly GCF_038006145.1). Taxonomy (NCBI): domain Bacteria; kingdom Bacillati; phylum Bacillota; class Bacilli; order Caryophanales; family Bacillaceae; genus Bacillus; species Bacillus sp. FSL H8-0492. The sequence goes on along the minus strand of NZ_JBBOUP010000001.1, from coordinate 277,509 downwards.
ATTAGTATTCGTCAGCTCCACATGTCACCATGCTTCCACCTCGAACCTATCAACCTGATCATCTTTCAGGGATCTTACTAGCTTACGCTATGGGAAATCTCATCTTGAGGGGGGCTTCATGCTTAGATGCTTTCAGCACTTATCCCTTCCGCACATAGCTACCCAGCTATGCCCTTGGCAGAACAACTGGTACACCAGCGGTGCGTCCATCCCGGTCCTCTCGTACTAAGGACAGCTCCTCTCAAATTTCCTGCGCCCACGACGGATAGGGACCGAACTGTCTCACGACGTTCTGAACCCAGCTCGCGTACCGCTTTAATGGGCGAACAGCCCAACCCTTGGGACCGACTACAGCCCCAGGATGCGATGAGCCGACATCGAGGTGCCAAACCTCCCCGTCGATGTGGACTCTTGGGGGAGATAAGCCTGTTATCCCCGGGGTAGCTTTTATCCGTTGAGCGATGGCCCTTCCATGCGGAACCACCGGATCACTAAGCCCGACTTTCGTCCCTGCTCGACTTGTAGGTCTCGCAGTCAAGCTCCCTTATGCCTTTGCACTCTACGAATGATTTCCAACCATTCTGAGGGAACCTTTGGGCGCCTCCGTTACACTTTAGGAGGCGACCGCCCCAGTCAAACTGCCCACCTGACACTGTCTCCCGGGTCGATGAGACCCGTAGGTTAGAATTTCAATACAGTCAGGGCGGTATCCCACCAGCGCCTCCACCGAAGCTAGCGCTCCGGTTTCAATGGCTCCCGCCTATCCTGTACAAACTGTACCAAAATTCAATATCAGGCTACAGTAAAGCTCCACGGGGTCTTTCCGTCCTGTCGCGGGTAACCTGCATCTTCACAGGTACTATAATTTCACCGAGTCTCTGGTTGAGACAGTGCCCAAATCGTTACACCTTTCGTGCGGGTCGGAACTTACCCGACAAGGAATTTCGCTACCTTAGGACCGTTATAGTTACGGCCGCCGTTTACTGGGGCTTCAGTTCAGAGCTTCGCTTACGCTAACCCCTCTCCTTAACCTTCCAGCACCGGGCAGGTGTCAGCCCCTATACTTCGCCTTACGGCTTCGCAGAGACCTGTGTTTTTGCTAAACAGTCGCTTGGGCCTATTCACTGCGGCTTTCCGTTAAGAAAGCACCCCTTCTCCCGAAGTTACGGGGTCATTTTGCCGAGTTCCTTAACCAGAGTTCTCTCGCACACCTTAGGATTCTCTCCTCGCCTACCTGTGTCGGTTTGCGGTACAGGCACCTTTTATCTCGCTAGAAGCTTTTCTTGGCAGCGGGGAATCAAAGACTTCGCTCCATAAGGAGCTTCCCCATCACAGCTCAGCCTTCACGATAAGCGGATTTGCCTACTTATCAGCCTAACTGCTTGGACGTGCACAACCAATCGCACGCTTCTTCTATCCTTCTGCGTCCCTCCATTGCTCAAACGATAAAGAGGTGGTACAGGAATATCAACCTGTTGTCCATCGCCTACGCCTGTCGGCCTCGGCTTAGGTCCTGACTAACCCTGAGCGGACGAGCCTTCCTCAGGAAACCTTAGGCATTCGGTGGACGGGATTCTCACCCGTCTTTCGCTACTCATACCGGCATTCTCACTTCTAAGCGCTCCACCAGTCCTTCCGGTCTGACTTCACTGCACTTAGAACGCTCCCCTACCACTGATACCATTGGTATCAATTCGCAGCTTCGGTGGTGTATTTAGCCCCGGTACATTTTCGGCGCAGAGTCACTCGACTAGTGAGCTATTACGCACTCTTTAAATGGTGGCTGCTTCTGAGCCAACATCCTAGTTGTCTAAGCAACTCCACATCCTTTTCCACTTAATACACACTTTGGGACCTTAGCTGGCGATCTGGGCTGTTTCCCTCTTGACTACGGATCTTATCACTCGCAGTCTGACTCCTAAGGATAAGTCATTGGCATTCGGAGTTTGACTGAATTCGGTAATCCGATGAGGACCCCTAGTTCAATCAGTGCTCTACCTCCAAGACTCTTACACTTAAGGCTAGCCCTAAAGCTATTTCGGGGAGAACCAGCTATCTCCAGGTTCGATTGGAATTTCTCCGCTACCCACACCTCATCCCCGCACTTTTCAACGTGCGTGGGTTCGGGCCTCCATTCAGTGTTACCTGAACTTCACCCTGGACATGGGTAGATCACCTGGTTTCGGGTCTACGACCACGTACTAAACGCCCTATTCAGACTCGCTTTCGCTGCGGCTCCGCCTCTTCAGCTTAACCTCGCACGGGATCGTAACTCGCCGGTTCATTCTACAAAAGGCACGCCATCACCCATTAACGGGCTCTGACTATTTGTAGGCACACGGTTTCAGGATCTCTTTCACTCCCCTTCCGGGGTGCTTTTCACCTTTCCCTCACGGTACTGGTTCACTATCGATCACTAGGGAGTATTTAGCCTTGGGAGATGGTCCTCCCAGATTCCGACGGAATTTCACGTGTTCCGCCGTACTCAGGATACATTCAAGAGAGAACGAAGTTTCGACTACGGGGTTATTACCCTCTGTGACGGACCTTTCCAGGTCGCTTCGTCTACCTCGTTCCTTTGTAACTCCGTATAGAATGTCCTACAACCCCAAGAGGCAAGCCTCTTGGTTTGGGCTAGATTCCGTTTCGCTCGCCGCTACTCAGGAAATCGCATTTGCTTTCTCTTCCTCCAGGTACTTAGATGTTTCAGTTCCCTGGGTCTGTCTTCCATACCCTATGTATTCAGGTAAGGATACCATACCATTACGTATAGTGGGTTTCCCCATTCGGAAATCTTCGGATCAAAGCTTACTTACAGCTCCCCGAAGCATATCGGCGTTAGTCCCGTCCTTCATCGACTCCTAGTGTCAAGGCATCCACCGTGCGCCCTTTCTAACTTAACCAAACTAAAATTAAAAAAATATGAGCTACACTGTTATCTAGTTTTCAAAGAACATACATTTAAACTTGAGAGATAGTTCTCTCAAAACTGAACGAAACAAAACAAGTCAACGTTTATTGATGAACTGCGTTCATCAATTCTCCATAGAAAGGAGGTGATCCAGCCGCACCTTCCGATACGGCTACCTTGTTACGACTTCACCCCAATCATCTGTCCCACCTTAGGCGGCTGGCTCCATAAAGGTTACCCCACCGACTTCGGGTGTTACAAACTCTCGTGGTGTGACGGGCGGTGTGTACAAGGCCCGGGAACGTATTCACCGCGGCATGCTGATCCGCGATTACTAGCGATTCCAGCTTCATGTAGGCGAGTTGCAGCCTACAATCCGAACTGAGAACGGTTTTATGAGATTAGCTCCACCTCGCGGTCTTGCAGCTCTTTGTACCGTCCATTGTAGCACGTGTGTAGCCCAGGTCATAAGGGGCATGATGATTTGACGTCATCCCCACCTTCCTCCGGTTTGTCACCGGCAGTCACCTTAGAGTGCCCAACTTAATGATGGCAACTAAGATCAAGGGTTGCGCTCGTTGCGGGACTTAACCCAACATCTCACGACACGAGCTGACGACAACCATGCACCACCTGTCACTCTGCTCCCGAAGGAGAAGCTCTATCTCTAGAGTTTTCAGAGGATGTCAAGACCTGGTAAGGTTCTTCGCGTTGCTTCGAATTAAACCACATGCTCCACCGCTTGTGCGGGCCCCCGTCAATTCCTTTGAGTTTCAGCCTTGCGGCCGTACTCCCCAGGCGGAGTGCTTAATGCGTTAACTTCAGCACTAAAGGGCGGAAACCCTCTAACACTTAGCACTCATCGTTTACGGCGTGGACTACCAGGGTATCTAATCCTGTTTGCTCCCCACGCTTTCGCGCCTCAGTGTCAGTTACAGACCAGAAAGTCGCCTTCGCCACTGGTGTTCCTCCATATCTCTACGCATTTCACCGCTACACATGGAATTCCACTTTCCTCTTCTGCACTCAAGTCTCCCAGTTTCCAATGACCCTCCACGGTTGAGCCGTGGGCTTTCACATCAGACTTAAGAAACCACCTGCGCGCGCTTTACGCCCAATAATTCCGGATAACGCTTGCCACCTACGTATTACCGCGGCTGCTGGCACGTAGTTAGCCGTGGCTTTCTGGTTAGGTACCGTCAAGGTGCCAGCTTATTCAACTAGCACTTGTTCTTCCCTAACAACAGAGTTTTACGACCCGAAAGCCTTCATCACTCACGCGGCGTTGCTCCGTCAGACTTTCGTCCATTGCGGAAGATTCCCTACTGCTGCCTCCCGTAGGAGTCTGGGCCGTGTCTCAGTCCCAGTGTGGCCGATCACCCTCTCAGGTCGGCTACGCATCGTCGCCTTGGTGAGCCGTTACCTCACCAACTAGCTAATGCGACGCGGGTCCATCCATAAGTGACAGCCGAAGCCGCCTTTCAATTCCGAACTATGCAGTTCAAAATATTATCCGGTATTAGCCCCGGTTTCCCGGAGTTATCCCAGTCTTATGGGTAGGTTACCCACGTGTTACTCACCCGTCCGCCGCTAACTTCATAAGAGCAAGCTCTTAATCCATTCGCTCGACTTGCATGTATTAGGCACGCCGCCAGCGTTCATCCTGAGCCAGGATCAAACTCTCCAATAAAGTTAGTTTGTCTAGCATCTAAAAATAAAAATTGACGTTCACGTTGTTTGTTTCGTTCAGTTTTCAAAGAACTTGTTTGCCGCTCATTTGCGACTCCCTTATGTTAACATTTTCATATTTCAATGTCAACTAAGTTTTTCATTTTCTTTTGTCGCTTTCTGCGTTGTTGCTATCGGCGACTTGTCCTATATTACACCTCTAAACTCTAATCGTCAATATGTTTTTCTAAAAAAATATAAAAAGGCTTATCCCTTTTAAAATAAGCCTTTTTATCCTATAACATTCTATTCATTTATTATTTTTCTATAATTGGTAATGAAACGATGAACTGAACGATCCCGTCCTCATACTCAGCTCGAATACTACCACCTTGCAACTCAACAATACTTTTCGCAATAGCTAATCCGAGCCCCGAACCTTCTGTTACTCTACTTCTAGATTGATCTTTCTTATAAAACCGTTCAAACAAGTTCCCTAACTCTTCTCTCGTAAACTCTTCACTATGATTCGCAATAACAATTTGTATATTCCTGCGCTGCCTTTGAAGAGAAACTTTTATCTCTCCGTCATCTTTACTATACTTAATTGCATTCATTAGTAAGTTGTCGAATACACGAACCATCTTTTCCGAATCAATCATCGCATATGCACGTTCCTCAGGAAACTTCTTAACAAACATAAGGCCATGCTCTTCCGCTTGTGGTACTAACTCTTCTATTAATTGCTCCAATAACTCATTTATACAAACCTCTTGTTTTTCCAATATAACTTGCTCATTTGTTAACTTCGTATACTCAAATAAATCTTCTATTAAATTCTTTAACTGCTCCGACTTCGCAAAAGCAATTCTCGTATACTCATCATGTTGTTCTTTACTTTCATATTTAGAATCTCGAAGTAATCGCAAGTAACCCATTATAGAAGTCAGTGGTGTACGTAAATCGTGTGATACATTCGTAATAAGCTCATTCTTTTGCTTCTCTAATTTACGTTCCTTTTCTATATTATTCATAAGCTCTTCCGCCATATTATTAATATTCTCAGTTAAAGACGCAATCTCATCTTCACCTTTTTTCTCAATACGGTACGCTAAGTTTCCTTTTTCTATTTCCTTTACACCTTGTGCCATCGCTTCAATTTGCTTCATCTTTCTCTTTGTTATATAGAAGAAAGAGAAAATAAATACAAGTACACCTATGAAAAACGGAAACGGTCCTTCTTGCGTATCATATATTACTTCACCTTCTGGAATCCCACTAACAAACATGTATAAATTCTTATCTTCTATTGTAATAGGTGCAAAAGCTATAAATTCTTTTCTCGTACTTTCAAATTCTTTTCTACCATTCATATAATTAATCGCAAACGATGATGCATTACGAATTGTATTATGCAAATCAATTTGCTCTTCTTGCGCCTGCTTCGTTTTATATAAAACTTTACCGCTCTCGTCAGTGACCAATACTTTTAAAGCTCTAGAGTTTTGTTCTAAATTTTGATTCTCTATTTCAATCATAGTTGATATAGCTTCTAATTTATTTTCATGAACTGAACTATTTGCCACGCTTTGAGCTTGTTGATTAATTTGTTCCATACCAACCCGATAATCGATCGTCGCCTCTCGATTCGCATTCTCAAAAAACGGCGCTGCTGCCTTCGCTGACAAAATCCCTAACAACGCACAAGCAGTAAACGCAGTAATAAGTTGAATTCGTATACTCCGTTTCACACTCTTCACTATCTTTCCAATTAATTCTCGAATTTTCCTAACATAAGTAAATGGATTAAATATCTTTTTCAATCTTATACCCCACTCCCCATACTGTTTTTATATATATTGGCTTCCTTGGATTCTCCTCAATCTTTTCACGCACTTTCCGAATATGAACCATTACCGTGTTATCCGACTGGAAAGATCTTTCGTTCCAAACCTTTTCATAAATTTGTTCCGCACTAAAGACCATCCCCGGATTACGAACTAGTAATTCTAAAATTGAAAATTCCCTCGGGGTCAGTTTCACTTCTTCTCCATCCACAATGACTGTATGAGTGGAGATGTTTATTTTCATCTCTCCAATTTCTAACTCATCCTCATTTTGAATAGCAAAACCATTCATCTTCATATAACGACGTAACTGAGATTTAATTCTTGCGATTAACTCTAACGGATTAAATGGTTTCGTTACGTAATCATCTGCACCTGTTGTTAATCCTAAAATTTTATCCATATCTTGCGTTTTTGCCGAAAGCATAATAATCGGCATTTCCTTCGCTTCCCTTACTTTCATACACATATGAATACCATCTACTTTCGGCATCATAATATCTAATACGACTAAGTGCACTTCATTTTCTTCTAATATACGTAACCCTTCTTCTCCGTCCCCTGCTTGCAGTACTTTATATCCTTCGTTCTTTAAATAAATTGTAATAAGGTTCCTAATTTCTTTTTCATCATCTACGACAAGTATTGTTTCCCCAGCCATACTATCTCCCCCATCACTTTTTTAATCCCTAACTTCTATTATAAGAAAACTTCTGAAGAAAAACGCTCGGAAATCCTTAAGATTTTCTGAAGACGCAAAAAAGGTCTAGACTCCCCTCAAGTCTAGACCTTTCAAAAAACCCCTTTTATTTACGAACGTAGATGAAATATAGTACGAATAAAACTCCCATAACATACATAATTGGATGAATCTCTTTACGACGACCACTCACAACCATTGTAATTGGATAGAAGATAAACCCGATTGCAATTCCTGTTGCGATACTATACGTAAGTGGCATTGAAATGATAGTAAAGAATGCTGGTACTGCAATCTCGAATTTCTTCCAATCAATTTCGCCTAAAGATGAAACCATCAAGATCCCTACAATAATTAATGCTGGCGCTGTTACAGCTGGTGTCACAACACTTAATAGTGGTGAGAAGAATAGTGCCAGTAAGAAGAACCCTGCTGTTACAACTGCTGTAAATCCAGAACGTCCACCCGCTGCTACCCCTGCAGAAGATTCAATATAAGACGTTGTTGTTGATGTACCTAGAATTGCACCAATTACAGTTGCAATCGCATCTGCAAATAATGCTTTTCCTGCACGTGGTAATTTATTGTTCTTCATTAATCCCGCTTGATTTGCAACGGCTACAAGCGTACCTGCTGTATCAAAGAAATCGATAAAGAAGAACGTTATAATAACAATCGCCATTTGAACAGTAAAAATGTCTCCAAAGTGAGTTAACGCCATACCGAACGTCTGTTCTAGACTCGGTATTGCTCCCACCACAGCTTTCGGAGTATCAATTAATCCTGTTGCTACTCCTAAAATTGCCGTAAGAATCATGCCGTAGAAAACAGCACCATTTATTTTCTTAATCATGAAGATGATTGTAATAACAACTCCGAAAATTGCTAATAACGTTGTGCCCTTCGTTAAATCCCCCAATCCAACAAGGACAGCATCATTCTTTACGATAATTCCGGCATTTTGGAATCCAAGGAAGGCAATGAATAATCCGATACCCGCCGCTACTGCAAACTTTAACTCTACTGGAATTGCATTAATAATTTTTTCACGAATACCTGAAGCAGTAAGAATAATAAAGATAATACCTGACATTAATGTTCCAGCAATCGCCGTTTGCCACGGAATTCCCATCGTTAACACCGCTGTATAAGCAAAGAACGCGTTTATTCCCATACCTGGCGCTAAAGCAATCGGATACTTCGCAAATATCCCCATAATTAACGAACCAATCGCCGCTGCTAATGCTGTAGCAACGAACACTGCACCTGGATCCATGCCTGTACCTGCCGGTAACCCTTTAACATTTCCAAGCGACAGCGTAGCAGGATTGACAAATAGTACGTAAGCCATAGATAGAAATGTCGTTAACCCTGCTATGAACTCTGTTTTATAATTTGTGCCGAGTTCATCAAACTGAAAATAGCGTTTCATCTTACGTTTCCCCCGTTATATGATTACTCGCCGTATTTCCCCTAGCCCTCTTTTATCTATAAAAATAAAAAAGGCTTCCATTGCATATACATGGAAGCGTTCTATGAATAAAGACAAGTTTCCCCTCATCTTTATCAAAACGCCTCGTAGTCAAGCCATTTACGGTAGCTAGGTAGAAACTTTCGGGCCATATCCCCGATATTATACGACGGCATAATATTCACTTTTCGTTTGAATTACATACTCATATTAACTCGAGGAGGTGGTTTTGTCAATTTAAAAACGAACATTTTTATAAACTTTTATATTTTCGTTCGTATTAAGGGTAAAAACAAAAAGATCCATCTATACATGAACGATAGATGGATCTTTTTTATTACAATACTATTCCCACTCAATAGTTGCTGGTGGCTTACTTGTTATATCATACACGATACGGTTAACGTGTTTTACTTCGTTTACGATACGTACAGAGATTTTCTCTAATACGTCCCAAGGGATACGTGCCCAGTCAGCTGTCATACCATCGATAGATGTTACTGCACGGATACCTACTGTGTAATCGTAAGTACGCTCGTCACCCATAACACCTACGCTACGCATACCAGGAAGCGCAGTGAAGTATTGCCAAACTTCGCGGTCTAATCCTGCTTTTATAATTTCTTCACGTAAAATTGCATCAGATTCACGAACGATTTCTAATTTCTCTTCTGTAATTTCACCTAATACACGAATACCAAGTCCTGGACCTGGGAACGGTTGACGCCATACGATTTCATCAGGAATTCCTAGTTCTGATCCTAATACACGTACTTCGTCTTTAAATAAAGTATTTAAAGGCTCAATTAATTTGAACTGCATGTCTTCTGGAAGTCCACCAACGTTATGGTGAGATTTAATTGTTTGTGCAGTTGCTGTACCACTTTCAACGATGTCCGTGTAAAGTGTACCTTGCGCTAGGAAGTCCATTCCTTGCAATTTAGAAGCTTCATCATCAAATACGTAAATGAATTCATTACCGATGATTTTACGTTTTTGCTCTGGATCTTCTACACCTTTTAACTTGTTCATGAAGCGCTCTTGTGCATCCACTTTAATAACGTTCATATGGAAGCCTTCGCTAAATGTTTTCATAACACCTTCTGCTTCATCTTTACGAAGTAAACCGTGGTCCACGAAAATACATGTTAATTGGTCACCAATCGCTTTATGAATTAATACTGCTACAACAGAAGAGTCTACACCGCCACTAAGTGCGCATAATACTTTTTTGTCTCCAACAGTTTCACGGATCTTCTCTAATTCTACTTCGATAAAGTTCTCCATGTTCCATCCTTCAGAACAACCACATACGCCGAATACGAAGTTTTTAATTAAATCGTTTCCGTGCTCAGAGTGACGTACTTCTGGGTGGAATTGTACACCGTATAAGTTTTCCCCTTCATTGCTCATACCAGCAATTGGACAAGACTCACTTGTTGCATCTACTACGAATCCTTCAGGTAAACCAGTTACTAAGTCACCATGGCTCATCCATACAACTTGCTCTTCTGGAAGGTTCGCATATAATTTTGATTCGTTCTCTACTTTAAGAACAGCTTTTCCATACTCACGGTGGTTTGCACGTTCTACTTTACCACCGAAGTGTTGTGTCATAAGCTGCATACCGTAACAAATACCGAAGATCGGTAATCCTAGTTCAAAGATTTTTTCATCACAATGTAATGCGCCTTCACCGTATACACTATTTGGTCCACCAGAGAAGATAATCCCTTTTGGATTCATTGCTTTAATTTCTTCTGCAGTAATTGTATGTGGATGAAGTTCACTGTATACACCGAACTCACGAATTCGACGTGCAATTAACTGATTGTACTGACTCCCAAAATCTAAAACGATAATTGTATCATGCTGCTTCTTCAAAATAATCACCCCAACGTTAGTTCTCGTATATAAATATTTTCACCAATTTGGCGAAAAGCATTACTAATATAATAAAAAAAGCCAGTCCTCCGCCTCTAGTCTCATGACAAAGAAAAGGCAGGGGTCTGGCTTTATAAAGAAAGATAGTCTTCCGCTCTTTATAAATATAAGACGCACTGCCTTCATAGTCAGGTTGTTTACGGTAACCCGGTAGAGACTCTCAAACCATATCATCGAGGATATATGAAGGATTGTTTTATATTATCTTCCTAGATTCTAACAATGAAGTATCAGTATGGTCAAGAGAGAAAGCGACAAAATTCTACAGAAATTATTTTCCTGCGCTCAAAAACATAAAAAAACATCCACTTCTATATAGAAGTGGATGTTTTTCGGGAGAACGGAATTACATCATTCCGCCCATACCACCCATGCCCATGCCGCCCATGTCAGGCATTGCTGGTGCATTTGGTTCTGGTTTGTCAGCTACTACAGCTTCAGTTGTTAAGAACATAGCTGCAACAGATGCTGCGTTTTGAAGTGCAGAGCGAGTTACTTTAGCTGGATCTACGATACCAGACTCAAGCATGTTAACCCATTCGCCAGTAGCTGCGTTGAAACCAACGCCTACTTTTTCGCCTTTTAGACGCTCTACAACTACAGATCCTTCTAGACCAGCGTTGATTGCGATTTGACGAACTGGCTCTTCTAGTGCACGAAGTACGATGTTGATACCTGTTGCTTCGTCGCCTTCAGCTACGATAGAAGCTACTTTTGTGTATACGTTCATAAGTGAAGTACCACCACCTGCAACGATACCTTCTTCTACTGCTGCACGAGTTGAGTTAAGTGCATCTTCAATGCGAAGTTTGCGCTCTTTTAACTCAGTTTCAGTTGCTGCACCTACTTTAATTACTGCTACACCGCCCGCAAGTTTAGCAAGACGCTCTTGTAATTTTTCACGATCGAATTCAGAAGTAGTTTCTTCTAATTGCGCGCGGATTTGACCGATGCGAGCTTCGATTTGTTGTGAATTTCCAATACCTTCAACTACAGTTGTGTTTTCTTTCGTTACAACAATTTTACCAGCACGTCCTAAAGATTCAACTGTAGCAGATTTTAAGTCACGTCCTAATTCTTCAGTGATTACTTCGCCACCAGTTAAGATTGCGATATCTTCTAGCATCGCTTTACGACGGTCACCAAATCCAGGAGCTTTAACAGCAACTACATTGAATGTACCACGAAGTTTGTTCACTACTAATGTAGCTAACGCTTCGCCTTCTACATCTTCAGCAATGATAAGAAGTGGTTTACCTTGTTGTACCACTTGCTCTAATACTGGTAAGATTTCTTGGATGTTAGAAATCTTTTTGTCAGTAATTAAAATGTATGGGTTATCAAGAACTGCTTCCATTTTGTCAGAATCAGTAATCATGTAAGGAGATGCATATCCACGATCAAATTGCATACCTTCTACTACGTCTAATTCTGTTGTGAATCCTTTAGATTCTTCTAAAGTAATAACGCCGTCGTTACCAACGCGCTCCATTGCTTCAGCGATTAATTGACCTACTTCTTCGTCAGCCGAAGAAATAGCAGCTACTTGTGCGATAGAAGATTTACCTTCGATTGGTTTAGAAATCGCTTTTAATTCTTCAATTGCAGCAGTAACAGCTTTTTCGATACCTTTACGAAGACCCATTGGGTTTGCACCAGCTGTTACGTTTTTAAGACCTTCACGAATCATAGCTTGCGCTAATACAGTTGCAGTTGTCGTTCCGTCACCAGCTACATCGTTTGTTTTGCTAGCAACTTCTGCTACTAATTTCGCACCCATGTTTTCGAATGCATCTTCTAATTCGATTTCTTTTGCGATTGTTACACCGTCATTTGTAATAAGTGGTGAACCGAATTTTTTCTCAAGTACAACGTTACGACCTTTTGGTCCAAGCGTTACTTTTACTGCGTTTGCAAGAGTGTCGACACCGCGAAGCATCGAACGACGTGCTTCTTCACTAAATTTAATATCTTTTGCCATAATAATTGACCCCCTTGGATTTTTAAAATGTATATAATTAACCGATAATTGCTAAAATGTCACTTTCACGTAAAATCAAGTAGTCTGTACCTTCGTATTTCACTTCAGTACCTGCATATTTTGAGAAGATGATAAGATCACCTGCTGCTACCTCTAAAGCAACACGCTCACCATTTTCAAGCACTCGGCCTGTACCTACTGCAATAACTTTACCCTCTTGTGGTTTTTCTTTTGCAGTTTCTGGTAATACAATACCACTTGCTGTTTTTTCTTCTGCTTGAACAAGTTCAATTACAACGCGATCACCTAATGGCTTTAGCATGAACAATAACCTCCTCATTTTGTTATGTAAATTTTATTTATTAGCACTCAAGTCACACGAGTGCTAACACACTTCTAATAATAAATAATCTCAATTTCTTTTGCAAGTAAAAAAATCATAATTTTTTCGCAAATTACTTTATGCACTTTCCTATATATCATTACTTCTCCTACTGCCTTTACTATATGAATCGTTGTTCCCACTTCTTGTATGTTACAATATGAAAGACACCCTAAGTTGTTTTCGCTAAACGTACAACTTTTTCCTGTCTCCTATTTTATTTTCAAATACTTATTTACAAAAAAAATATAATTCAAATGAAAGTTTATATCGTAGGTAGCATATTTACATGTTATCCTACCTTATCTCATACACTAGAGTTAGAAAGGATGGTTAAACCATTTGAAGAAACAATATTGGTGGATTATCGTTACATACATTTTAATGCAGTTATCTGGAATTGTTGGCTTACCACTACTCCTAAAAACAGGACTCTATGATAATAGAGGATTTACCATGGAGGAAAAAGGTCAAATCATAACGGGACATTGGGCAATCATTAGCTTCTTTGTTGCATTATGTATCGTGCTTTGGTTACTTAGAATAGATATTCGTGACAGGCATTTAGATAAAATGCGTGTTACGATCCCAGCTACAGTTGGTTGGATTATAATCGGTATTCTCTTAGCTTTCTCTTCCCAAATAATTGCCGGTATGATCGAAATGCGTCTACTAGGAATTAAACAAGGTTCGGAAAATACAATGAAGCTGATGGAAATTGCAAGAACGACACCTTGGTTCCTCATTGTTGTATCTATAATCGGACCTATCTTAGAGGAAATCGTATTTAGAAAAATTTTATTTGGCACACTTTATAAGAGATTTAATTTCTTTGTTGCTGCTATCATTAGTTCACTTGTATTCGCGGCGATTCATTTTGATTTTACTCACTTATTGGTATACACTTCTATGGGGCTTGTATTCGCCTTTTTATATGTACAAACGAAACGCATTATCGTTCCTATAGCAGCCCATGTGGCAATGAATACATTAGTCGCTATTGGACAAATTTTTATGAGCAATGAGCAAATTCAAGAAATGATTAAAGAAGCTGAAAAAATGCAAGGCTTTATCGGAGGATTTTTAGTATGAGAAACTCACCATTGTTCATGGCTGCATTGTACTTTCTTCTTGGATGTATCTTTACACGCTTCGCCATTACGAACGTAACAGATACAATCTGGAATATGTGGACAATACTATTTGCAGTTATGGCAACAATTGATTTTAATTTGGCACTTCGCCTTATCTTAGTTAAATTCACAAAGAAAAAACAATAATAAAACGCAGAGGTCATCTCCTCTGCGTTTTATTGTGGATAATTCTTCAAAAAGTAAACAAGAGTTTGTAACTCTACAGCTAAATCAATGTGATGAATCCTTATATTCTCTGACACATTTAAGCGTGCTGGTGTGAAATTTAAAATACCATGCACGTTCGTTTCTGCCAATCTATCTGCCACAGATTGCGCTACTGTAGCGGGTACCGTTAATATTGCCACTTGTATATCAGTTGATAAACGTTCTTCTAATTCATCCAAATGATATACAGGAATGCCTCCGATTTCTGTTCCAACTTTCTCTTCACTAACATCAAACGCCATTTCAATTTTTGTATTATTGTTTTTCGTGAAATTATAATGTAAGAAAGCGGTCCCTAAATTACCTACTCCAATAAGTGCCACGCGTGTTATATCATCTTGGTCGAGTGTTTCACGGAAAAATGATAATAAATAATTTACGTTATATCCATATCCTTTTTTCCCTAACGCTCCAAAATATGAAAAATCTCTTCGAATAGTTGCGGAATCAACCTTTACCGCTTCACTCAATTCGGCTGATGAAACACGTTGCTTACCAGAAAGAGATAAGTTTTGGATAAATCGATAGTATAGAGGCAATCGTTTGGCAGTGGCCTGTGGAATTTTTTGCTGATCCATATAACCTCTCCTCTCTTCCTATCTTTATTCTTATACTTGAATCAAATACAGAAGTTTAGTACTCATGAATTTCCTTGTATAATAAAGAGAAGAAGTATTCTCTCTTTATTTTAAACTATACACTATTTTTAGTATGATTGAGAAATATAAACATGGCAAAGTTAAGAAATTATTTGAGGTGAAAACATTGATATTATTACAAGTGAATGGGCTTTCGAAATTATACGGTGCAGAAACGATTCTTGCAAACATAAAATTGGAAGTACAAACAAAAGATCGTATCGCATTAGTCGGACGAAATGGAGCTGGAAAATCTACATTATTAAAAATAATAGCTGGCGAGTTATCTCATGATGGTGGTGAAATTATAAAACCGAAAGATGTCTCAATGGGGTATTTAGCTCAAAATACTGGACTCGAAACGTCTTTAACAATTTGGGATGAAATGTTAACCGTCTTTACACACTTGCAGCAGATGGAGACAAAACTTCGAAGGCTAGAGCAAGAGATGGGAAAAGAAGAAAACTTTTCAAATGCGGCTATATATGAGAAATTATTAGCTGATTATGACCAATTACAATTAGATTATAAAGATCAAGGCGGCTATCAGTACGAAGCGGATATACGCTCAATTTTAAGCGGTCTTGGCTTCCCAGTTGAAACGCATCAGACGAAAATTTCCACATTAAGTGGTGGACAAAAGACTCGATTAGCTCTCGGGAAATTATTATTAACTAGACCAGACTTACTTATTTTAGACGAACCTACAAACCATTTGGATATTGAGACACTAACATGGCTTGAACAATATTTACAAGGCTATCCTGGCGCGATTTTAATCGTTTCCCATGACCGTTATTTCTTAGATAAACTTGTTACACAAGTATACGAAATTTCTAATAAGGAAAGCCGACGATTTGTTGGTAACTACAGTAAATATTTAGACTCAAAATCAGCTCTATACGAGCAAGAAATGAAGCGTTATGAAAAACAACAAGATGAAATTTCTAAACTGGAAGACTTTGTACAAAAAAATATAGCTCGTGCATCTACGACAAAACGCGCTCAAAGTCGCCGTAAACAATTAGACAGAATGGAAGTATTAACTAGACCATTAGGCGATTCTAAATCAGCTTCCTTCCACTTCGATATTGAAAAACAAAGTGGAAATGATGTTTTACAAGTGAAAGATGCAACTATTGGCTATTATCAGGAACCGATTATTGAACATGTAAATATGCGCTTAACTCGCGGTGACAGTGTTGCCTTAGTTGGGCCAAACGGAATTGGAAAATCTACATTATTAAAATCCATTGTGAATAAGTTACAGCTATTACATGGAAACGTTGCTTTCGGCTCAAGTGTATCTGTTGGCTATTATGATCAAGAACAAGCCAACTTAACATCTTCGAAGCGAGTTTTAAATGAATTATGGGATGAATATCCCCTGCAACCTGAAAAAGAAATTCGCACTATACTAGGCAACTTTTTATTCACAGGGGATGATGTACTCAAACCAGTATCTTCTCTTAGTGGTGGACAAAAGGCTCGACTAGCTCTTGCAAAACTTATGATGCAAAAATCCAATTTATTAATTCTCGATGAGCCAACAAACCATCTTGATTTAAATAGTAAAGAGATTTTGGAGAATGCTTTAATTGATTACCCAGGTACTCTTCTATTCGTCTCTCATGACCGCTACTTTATTAATCGCGTAACGACAACCGTTGTTGAGTTATCAACAGAAGGTGCACAAGAATATTTAGGTGATTACGATTATTACGTTGAAAAGAAAAATGAAATGATTGAACGTGCGGAACTAGAGCAAGAAGATGAAGTACCTGTTCAAAAAGTGGTGGCACAAGAAAAATTAAATTATCTCGAAGAAAAAGAACGTAAACAGTTAGAGCGTCAACGTACTCGAAAAATTGAAGAACTGGAACAAAATATCGTAGGCTTAGAAGAAGAAATTGCTACGTTAGAAGACCAACTTTGCTTACCAGAAATATATGCAGATTATGAAAAGGCTAGTGAAATTACAACTAAAAAACAAACACTGCAAGAACAGCTTGAAGCTTGTATGGCAGAATGGGAAGAACTGCATATATAAGAGAATTTAAAAGAGGAGGATGTCTCATAAGTCGGGCTTTTTGACGAGATGACCTCCTTTTTATTTTCTTTTTTGGAATCAATACCATAATAAATGAAATTATACAAACCATTCGACAAGGATTGACAATAGGAGCACCTTATATAATAAGAGGAGGATGTTTCAAAATGTTTTTTGGACATCTCTTTGTTTTTTATTTCCCAAAAAAGAATTTCTTCAAAGGTCAGACTTCCTCTATGTTATCCACAAGGTTATACACATATCCACCTTTATAATATAAACTTCCAAATAACTTTTCCACATTATCCACAACTAGATAAAAAGTTATACACATTTTATGTACACAAAAAAACCCAAATTATCAACAGATAATTCGGGTTTTATCCACAAGCTGTGGTTAATTTTGTGTATAACTATGCTTCAATATCTAATCCTGGATTTGCATTTAAAGCTAATGTAGCGCGTTTTCCTTGTTCGTATGCAATTGTACCTGCAGCCGCAATCATCGCTGCATTATCTGTGCATAAAGATAGAGGAGGAATAATTAGCTCTATATTTTCTTTTTGTGCAAATTCTGCTGCTAAACGTGCACGAAGCCCTTTATTAGCAGCTACTCCACCAGCAAGAAGCACTTGTTTTACATTATAAGCATCTGCTGCACGAGACGCTTTCGTTACAAGTACATCTATTACACTTTCTTGGAAACTTGCTGCTAAATCTTCTGGTGCAATTTCTATACCGCGCTGTTTTGCGTTATGCACAGTGTTGATAACTGCTGATTTCAATCCACTAAAGCTGAAATCATACGAATCAGGTTCTAGCCACGCACGAGGCAAATCAATTGTTGGTTTTCCTTCATGCGCAAGGCGATCAATATGAGGACCACCTGGATAAGGCATTGATAATGTACGAGCTACTTTATCGTAAGCTTCTCCTGCCGCATCATCTCGCGTTTCACCAATCACTTCAAATGAACCATGTTCTTTCATATAAACAAGCTCCGTATGTCCACCGGATACAACAAGCGATAGTAACGGGAATTGTACTTCTTTTACTAAACGATTCGCATAAATATGACCAGCAATATGATGAACACCAACTAGAGGGATATCATGAGCAAAAGCCACAGCTTTCGCTGCATTTACACCTATTAAAAGTGCTCCGACTAAACCTGGGCCTTCTGTTACAGCAATTGCATCAATATCCTCAAAAGTGATATTCGCTTCTTTTAAAGCTTCTTCTAACACAACTGTGATTTCTTCTACATGATGACGGGATGCAATCTCTGGTACTACTCCGCCAAAACGCTTATGACTTTCAATTTGCGATGCAACGACATTCGCAATGATTTCCGTTCCATTTTTAACAACTGCTACAGCTGTTTCATCACAGCTTGTTTCAATACCAAGTATAATCGTATTTTTTTCCATTATATATTCACCCACATTACAAGACCATCTTCCTGATTGTCTGCATAGTATCGTTTACGAATCCCACCATTTTGAAATCCGTATTTTCTGTATAACTGCTTTGCTACTTCATTTGACATGCGTACTTCAAGTGTCATTGTTTTTACTCCTAAACCTTTCGCTTCGGAAATGACTTCTTTTAATAAGGCATCCCCTAGCTTTTGACCTCTGTATTCCGGCAGGATAGCTATATTTGTTACATGTGATTCATCAATAATTATCCACAATCCACAATATCCAATTACGAGACCATCTTTTTCTAGCACGACATAATGTGCATGTTCATTCACCTCTAATTCACGGTGAAAGGCATCTGCAGTCCATGGGGTTGAAAAAGATGCTTCTTCAATAGCTACAATTTGAGCAATATCATCGAGTGCCATCTTTCTAAATATCATATCCATCTTCTGTAGGCCCCTATTGTTTTTGACTTTCTAACCATTTTGTTTCAGCTTCAGCTAAACGAAGATAGCTAGGAACAAACGTATGCACGTCTTGTTCTTCTTTTTGTAATCCTAAAAATGCTAATTCACTTGGTCTTGGGTTATTCTTAGTGAACGGAGCAAATACAGCTTGATCACCTAAATATTCTACAATTGTTTCTTTATGCAATTTAACATCGTTACCAATAAATAAAACAGGCTGTTCTTTATCTTTTAACATTTGCAACCAGTCAACAATAAGAATAATTCGGTCTTCTTCTATTGAAGTTATACGCTCTCCTTCATATGTATATAACCCCGTGTAAATTTGACCACGTCGGCCATCAAATAAAGGACAAATTAGTCCATTAAAATTAGTACCATTTGCAGCCACCACTTCCAAACTTGATACACCTACAATTGGTATTTGAAGTGACCAAGCTAATGTTTTTGCCGCTGTCACACCTATACGAACACCTGTATATGATCCCGGTCCAGCTGCTACAACAATTTTAGTCAATTCTTTCGGTTTTACACCGCATTCTTTTAACAGTTTCTCTACAGCTGGCATAAGACGTACAGAATGGTTTTTTGTTAAATTTGTAATGATTTCCCCAATCACGTTCCCTTCCTCAATAAGGGATACACCCATTACGTAATTTGAAGTATCAATTGCTAGTACTTTCATCTTGTAATAGCTCCTCACATAATCTAATATAGCGATCTCCAATTGGCTCGAGTACAATTTTTCTTGTATCATCTCCAGCATGGAATAAACTAATTTGCAACTTCTCATTCGGTAAATATACTTCTATTAAATGAGCCCATTCTACTACTGTAATCCCTTCACCATAGAAATACTCATCAAATCCTAAATCTTCTTCACTTTCCGCTAAACGATACACATCCATATGATATAGCGGTAATCTTCCTTTATATTCTTTAATAATATTGAAGGTAGGACTATTTACGACTCTTTTCACTCCAAGACCTTTTGCTAGTCCTTTTGTAAAAGTCGTCTTGCCAGCTCCAAGATCACCTTCTAAAATAATTACATCTTTTTCCTTTACAAGTCTCCCTAATTTTTCTGATAATCGCTGGGTTTCTTCGGAAGATTTTGTTGTTATTTCATATTTACTCACAGACTTCACCTACTTTACTCACAATGTTCTCTGCTCTTTATTATACAGGTTTTAAATATATAAAAAAGTCCTTAGGAGTTTTCCTAAGGATAGTTTGACTGTCTTTATTAGTTTTTTGTTAAAACAAATAAAAAAATACGAAACAACTTGTTTCGTTCTTTTCTTTATATAAAATGGCGGTCCCGACCGGGGTCGAACCGGCGATCTCCTGCGTGACAGGCAGGCATGTTAACCACTACACCACGGGACCATTTGGTTGCGGGGACAGGATTTGAACCTGCGACCTTCGGGTTATGAGCCCGACGAGCTACCGTACTGCTCCACCCCGCGATGATATAAATAGCCTGGCAACGTCCTACTCTCACAGGGACAAGGTCCCAACTACCATCGGCGCTAGAGAGCTTAACTTCCGTGTTCGGTATGGGAACGGGTGTGACCTCTCTGCCATCATTACCAGACTATATTCATTTGAGACAAGAATCATCATAACTCATTCGACATTTAAAGTCAATAAGTTTTTTATATTCTCTCAAAACTAGATAACGTTGCTTCATATTATATGGTTAAGTCCTCGATCTATTAGTATTCGTCAGCTCCACATGTCACCATGCTTCCACCTCGAACCTATCAACCTGATCATCTTTCAGGGATCTTACTAGCTTACGCTATGGGAAATCTCATCTTGAGGGGGGCTTCATGCTTAGATGCTTTCAGCACTTATCCCTTCCGCACATAGCTACCCAGCTATGCCCTTGGCAGAACAACTGGTACACCAGCGGTGCGTCCATCCCGGTCCTCTCGTACTAAGGACAGCTCCTCTCAAATTTCCTGCGCCCACGACGGATAGGGACCGAACTGTCTCACGACGTTCTGAACCCAGCTCGCGTACCGCTTTAATGGGCGAACAGCCCAACCCTTGGGACCGACTACAGCCCCAGGATGCGATGAGCCGACATCGAGGTGCCAAACCTCCCCGTCGATGTGGACTCTTGGGGGAGATAAGCCTGTTATCCCCGGGGTAGCTTTTATCCGTTGAGCGATGGCCCTTCCATGCGGAACCACCGGATCACTAAGCCCGACTTTCGTCCCTGCTCGACTTGTAGGTCTCGCAGTCAAGCTCCCTTATGCCTTTGCACTCTACGAATGATTTCCAACCATTCTGAGGGAACCTTTGGGCGCCTCCGTTACACTTTAGGAGGCGACCGCCCCAGTCAAACTGCCCACCTGACACTGTCTCCCGGGTCGATAAGACCCGTAGGTTAGAATTTCAATACAGTCAGGGCGGTATCCCACCAGCGCCTCCACCGAAGCTAGCGCTCCGGTTTCAATGGCTCCCGCCTATCCTGTACAAACTGTACCAAAATTCAATATCAGGCTACAGTAAAGCTCCACGGGGTCTTTCCGTCCTGTCGCGGGTAACCTGCATCTTCACAGGTACTATAATTTCACCGAGTCTCTGGTTGAGACAGTGCCCAAATCGTTACACCTTTCGTGCGGGTCGGAACTTACCCGACAAGGAATTTCGCTACCTTAGGACCGTTATAGTTACGGCCGCCGTTTACTGGGGCTTCAGTTCAGAGCTTCGCTTACGCTAACCCCTCTCCTTAACCTTCCAGCACCGGGCAGGTGTCAGCCCCTATACTTCGCCTTACGGCTTCGCAGAGACCTGTGTTTTTGCTAAACAGTCGCTTGGGCCTATTCACTGCGGCTTTCCGTTAAGAAAGCACCCCTTCTCCCGAAGTTACGGGGTCATTTTGCCGAGTTCCTTAACCAGAGTTCTCTCGCACACCTTAGGATTCTCTCCTCGCCTACCTGTGTCGGTTTGCGGTACAGGCACCTTTTATCTCGCTAGAAGCTTTTCTTGGCAGCGGGGAATCAAAGACTTCGCTCCATAAGGAGCTTCCCCATCACAGCTCAGCCTTCACGATAAGCGGATTTGCCTACTTATCAGCCTAACTGCTTGGACGTGCACAACCAATCGCACGCTTCTTCTATCCTTCTGCGTCCCTCCATTGCTCAAACGATAAAGAGGTGGTACAGGAATATCAACCTGTTGTCCATCGCCTACGCCTGTCGGCCTCGGCTTAGGTCCTGACTAACCCTGAGCGGACGAGCCTTCCTCAGGAAACCTTAGGCATTCGGTGGACGGGATTCTCACCCGTCTTTCGCTACTCATACCGGCATTCTCACTTCTAAGCGCTCCACCAGTCCTTCCGGTCTGACTTCACTGCACTTAGAACGCTCCCCTACCACTGATACCATTGGTATCAATTCGCAGCTTCGGTGGTGTATTTAGCCCCGGTACATTTTCGGCGCAGAGTCACTCGACTAGTGAGCTATTACGCACTCTTTAAATGGTGGCTGCTTCTGAGCCAACATCCTAGTTGTCTAAGCAACTCCACATCCTTTTCCACTTAATACACACTTTGGGACCTTAGCTGGCGATCTGGGCTGTTTCCCTCTTGACTACGGATCTTATCACTCGCAGTCTGACTCCTAAGGATAAGTCATTGGCATTCGGAGTTTGACTGAATTCGGTAATCCGATGAGGACCCCTAGTTCAATCAGTGCTCTACCTCCAAGACTCTTACACTTAAGGCTAGCCCTAAAGCTATTTCGGGGAGAACCAGCTATCTCCAGGTTCGATTGGAATTTCTCCGCTACCCACACCTCATCCCCGCACTTTTCAACGTGCGTGGGTTCGGGCCTCCATTCAGTGTTACCTGAACTTCACCCTGGACATGGGTAGATCACCTGGTTTCGGGTCTACGACCACGTACTAAACGCCCTATTCAGACTCGCTTTCGCTGCGGCTCCGCCTCTTCAGCTTAACCTCGCACGGGATCGTAACTCGCCGGTTCATTCTACAAAAGGCACGCCATCACCCATTAACGGGCTCTGACTATTTGTAGGCACACGGTTTCAGGATCTCTTTCACTCCCCTTCCGGGGTGCTTTTCACCTTTCCCTCACGGTACTGGTTCACTATCGATCACTAGGGAGTATTTAGCCTTGGGAGATGGTCCTCCCAGATTCCGACGGAATTTCACGTGTTCCGCCGTACTCAGGATACATTCAAGAGAGAACGAAGTTTCGACTACGGGGTTATTACCCTCTGTGACGGACCTTTCCAGGTCGCTTCGTCTACCTCGTTCCTTTGTAACTCCGTATAGAATGTCCTACAACCCCAAGAGGCAAGCCTCTTGGTTTGGGCTAGATTCCGTTTCGCTCGCCGCTACTCAGGAAATCGCATTTGCTTTCTCTTCCTCCAGGTACTTAGATGTTTCAGTTCCCTGGGTCTGTCTTCCATACCCTATGTATTCAGGTAAGGATACCATACCATTACGTATAGTGGGTTTCCCCATTCGGAAATCTTCGGATCAAAGCTTACTTACAGCTCCCCGAAGCATATCGGCGTTAGTCCCGTCCTTCATCGACTCCTAGTGTCAAGGCATCCACCGTGCGCCCTTTCTAACTTAACCAAACTAAAATTAAAAAAATATGAGCTACACTGTTATCTAGTTTTCAAAGAACATACATTTAAACTTGAGAGATAGTTCTCTCAAAACTGAACGAAACAAAACAAGTCAACGTTTATTGATGAACTGCGTTCATCAATTCTCCATAGAAAGGAGGTGATCCAGCCGCACCTTCCGATACGGCTACCTTGTTACGACTTCACCCCAATCATCTGTCCCACCTTAGGCGGCTGGCTCCATAAAGGTTACCCCACCGACTTCGGGTGTTACAAACTCTCGTGGTGTGACGGGCGGTGTGTACAAGGCCCGGGAACGTATTCACCGCGGCATGCTGATCCGCGATTACTAGCGATTCCAGCTTCATGTAGGCGAGTTGCAGCCTACAATCCGAACTGAGAACGGTTTTATGAGATTAGCTCCACCTCGCGGTCTTGCAGCTCTTTGTACCGTCCATTGTAGCACGTGTGTAGCCCAGGTCATAAGGGGCATGATGATTTGACGTCATCCCCACCTTCCTCCGGTTTGTCACCGGCAGTCACCTTAGAGTGCCCAACTTAATGATGGCAACTAAGATCAAGGGTTGCGCTCGTTGCGGGACTTAACCCAACATCTCACGACACGAGCTGACGACAACCATGCACCACCTGTCACTCTGCTCCCGAAGGAGAAGCTCTATCTCTAGAGTTTTCAGAGGATGTCAAGACCTGGTAAGGTTCTTCGCGTTGCTTCGAATTAAACCACATGCTCCACCGCTTGTGCGGGCCCCCGTCAATTCCTTTGAGTTTCAGCCTTGCGGCCGTACTCCCCAGGCGGAGTGCTTAATGCGTTAACTTCAGCACTAAAGGGCGGAAACCCTCTAACACTTAGCACTCATCGTTTACGGCGTGGACTACCAGGGTATCTAATCCTGTTTGCTCCCCACGCTTTCGCGCCTCAGTGTCAGTTACAGACCAGAAAGTCGCCTTCGCCACTGGTGTTCCTCCATATCTCTACGCATTTCACCGCTACACATGGAATTCCACTTTCCTCTTCTGCACTCAAGTCTCCCAGTTTCCAATGACCCTCCACGGTTGAGCCGTGGGCTTTCACATCAGACTTAAGAAACCACCTGCGCGCGCTTTACGCCCAATAATTCCGGATAACGCTTGCCACCTACGTATTACCGCGGCTGCTGGCACGTAGTTAGCCGTGGCTTTCTGGTTAGGTACCGTCAAGGTGCCAGCTTATTCAACTAGCACTTGTTCTTCCCTAACAACAGAGTTTTACGACCCGAAAGCCTTCATCACTCACGCGGCGTTGCTCCGTCAGACTTTCGTCCATTGCGGAAGATTCCCTACTGCTGCCTCCCGTAGGAGTCTGGGCCGTGTCTCAGTCCCAGTGTGGCCGATCACCCTCTCAGGTCGGCTACGCATCGTCGCCTTGGTGAGCCGTTACCTCACCAACTAGCTAATGCGACGCGGGTCCATCCATAAGTGACAGCCGAAGCCGCCTTTCAATTTCGAACTATGCAGTTCAAAATATTATCCGGTATTAGCCCCGGTTTCCCGGAGTTATCCCAGTCTTATGGGTAGGTTACCCACGTGTTACTCACCCGTCCGCCGCTAACTTCATAAGAGCAAGCTCTTAATCCATTCGCTCGACTTGCATGTATTAGGCACGCCGCCAGCGTTCATCCTGAGCCAGGATCAAACTCTCCAATAAAGTTAGTTTGTCTAGCATCTAAAAATAAAAATTGACGTTCACGTTGTTTGTTTCGTTCAGTTTTCAAAGAACTAAAAGCGGGTGAAGAGAATCGAACTCTCGACCAGAGCTTGGAAGGCTCTTGTTTTACCACTAAACTACACCCGCGTGGTCGGGAAGACAGGATTTGAACCTGCGACCCCCTGGTCCCAAACCAGGTGCTCTACCAAGCTGAGCCACTTCCCGTTATGGCGCGCCCGAGAGGAGTCGAACCCCTAACCTCTTGATCCGTAGTCAAACGCTCTATCCAATTGAGCTACGGGCGCTTATTCATGATGTTTTTTCGTCGTTGTATTTTGGCGACTCAATTATCTTACCATACTACATTTTCAAATGCAAGTACTTTTTAAAAGATTTTTTGATGCGGCCGAGAGGACTTGAACCTCCACGGGGTTTCCCCCACTAGGCCCTCAACCTAGCGCGTCTGCCGTTCCGCCACGACCGCGCGGAAAAAACAAAAGTGAGCCATGAAGGATTCGAACCTTCGACCCTCTGATTAAAAGTCAGATGCTCTACCAACTGAGCTAATGGCTCGTAAATGGCTGGGCTAGCTGGATTCGAACCAGCGCATGACGGAGTCAAAGTCCGTTGCCTTACCGCTTGGCTATAGCCCATCGAAATAGTTATCTTCTTTTCAAAGACAAATGTTATTTTACCATAATGTCCAATAAAAAACAACTGCTATATAGCAGAAGTTAAAATGGCGGTCCCGACCGGGGTCGAACCGGCGATCTCCTGCGTGACAGGCAGGCATGTTAACCACTACACCACGGGACCATTTGGTTGCGGGGACAGGATTTGAACCTGCGACCTTCGGGTTATGAGCCCGACGAGCTACCGTACTGCTCCACCCCGCGATGATATTATTTATATAATTTATATGGTGGAGGATGACGGGATCGAACCGCCGACCCCCTGCTTGTAAGGCAGGTGCTCTCCCAGCTGAGCTAATCCTCCGAAGTGGTGACCCGTACGGGATTCGAACCCGTGTTACCGCCGTGAAAGGGCGGTGTCTTAACCACTTGACCAACGGGCCAATATGTATGGCAGAGAAGAAGGGATTCGAACCCTCGCACCGCGTTAGCGATCTACTCCCTTAGCAGGGGAGCCCCTTGAGCCACTTGGGTACTTCTCTGTATGGCTCCGCAGGTAGGACTCGAACCTACGACCGATCGGTTAACAGCCGATAGCTCTACCACTGAGCTACTGCGGAATAATGAAGACAATTTGTATCTTATAAAAATTCTCATCGTAAGTCAAGAAGTTTTTTCACAACATCTTGCGCAAACGTGACATGTTTATAATATACTGGATTGCGTTTTCACTGTCAAGATGTTTTCACTACCAGTTTTAGTTGTCCTTTACACTTCCCACATACATATCTTTGTGTATTTATTTGACGTCTTCTTACATATTGAAAAGAACACCCCATACATTCATACATAGAAACTCTTGTTTCCTCCTCACTAATCATTCGTTTACAAAAACGTGGTGCACCTACTTTCTTTAATAACTCACGAAAATCTCTATCTCGATGCTTATACCCTTTTCCTGTGATATGTAAGTGATAATGACAAAGTTCATGTTTAACAATCCCGACTAACTCTTCTTTTCCATATACTTCGTAATATCGATAATTCAATTCTATATTATGATTCTTCAATAGATAGCGCCCACCAGTTGTACGTAACCTACTATTAAACATCGCTTTATGTAAAAACGGCATTCCAAAGCACTGTAACGATACCTCTTCCACTAACCTCTGAATTTCTTGCTCATCCATTCTCATTCCTCCTAAACTAAAAAATATTTCCACACTTTTCTCCCTTCTTATACATATAGTAAATAGTACATATACCCATCCTCATTCAAGAAGCGTGATTTCTAAAAATGCAGCATTGCTAGAAATCCACTCACCAACCTCTCATCAAAGTTACTTTAACTAAAAGGAGCTACTTTTTTTGAGAGCAGGATTAAACAAGGAGGGATTCCTATGCCCACGTGGCTAAAGAAGCAAATGCAACGTGCATATTTTGAGAAAAACCGGTATCAAATCAAGTTACTAAATGAATGCTGGTTTTATTATAGTAAAATACATCAAAGCTCATAATCAATTAAACTTTCCAGTTCATAAAAAAAGAGCAGTTTCATCTGCTCTCTTTTCTTACTATTCAATCGGTAACATTGATAATGCAACACGACCTTTTTTCGTATCAATATCATCTACCCATACCTTTACAATTTGTCCCACGGATACAATATCTAATGGATGCTTTACAAATTGTTTGCTTAGTTTAGAAATATGTACTAAACCATCTTGCTTCACACCAATATCAACAAAGGCACCGAAATCAACAACATTGCGGATCGTTCCCTCTAATTCCATACCACGCTTTAAATCTTCTAATTTTAAAATCCCCTTTTTCAAAAGTGGCTTTGGCAACTCATCCCTCATATCTCGCTCCGGGCTAATTAAAGCATCCATAATATCAACTAATGTCGGCTCACCAATCTCCGTCTCTTGAGATAATTTAGAAATATCTACTCCTTCGAAACTCTTTTGCAAGTTTGGTTTCCCCACATCATTCTTTGATAACCCTAAGCTCTTCAATAGCAATTCAACATTTTTATATTGTTCTGGATGAATCCCTGTGCGATCTAACGGATTCGCTCCTTCTAATATACGTAAAAACCCGATACATTGTTCATATGTTTTTGCACCTAAACGTGGGATTTTCTTTAATTCAGTACGCTTCGTGAATTTCCCATCTTCCTCACGCTTAGCTACAATGTTTTTCGCAACTGTTTTTGATAATCCCGAAACATATTGCAACAATGCAACTGAAGCTGTATTTACATTAACACCAACTCGGTTAACTGCTGTCTCTACTACAAATGTTAATGATTCATTTAATCTCTTTTGAGATACATCATGTTGATATTGTCCCACCCCAACAGATTTAGGGTCAATTTTCACAAGTTCTGCAAGTGGATCTTGTAGACGTCTCCCAATTGAAACAGCACTTCTTTCTTCAACCTGTAAATTTGGAAACTCCTCGCGAGCTACATCAGATGCTGAGTACACACTAGCACCCGCTTCATTTACAATAATGTAAAATACATCTCGCTCTACATTTTGTAATACATCTACTATAAATTCTTCCGTTTCCCTCGAAGCTGTACCATTTCCAATCGCTATCATTTCAACTTCATATTTATCTATAATTGAAATGATTTTCGTTTTTGCATCCTCATATTTACGAGCAGGCGGATGCGGATAAATAACATCTATGTGAAGAACTTTTCCTGTATCATCTACTACAGCTAATTTACAACCGGTTCTATATGCTGGATCTACCGCTAACACAACTTTCCCTTTCATCGGAGGTTGTAATAATAAATTACGTAAATTCTCAGAGAAAATATGAATCGCTTGTTCTTCGGCCGTTTCCATTAATTCTTTACGAATTTCTCTTTCTATTGAAGGTTGAATTAATCGCTTATATCCATCTTCCATCGCTAATTGTACATAATGCGCACTTTTAGAAGCTTCATCAAGAATCATTTTTTTATGTAAAAACTGAAGAATTTCTTCAATTGGCGTGATAACAGAAATTCTTAATACGTCTTCCTTTTCACCACGATTCATAGCTAGTACACGATGCGGCACTACTTTTTGCAACGGTTCTTCATAGCCATAATACATTTCATATATATTCTTTTCATCTTTTTCTTTATCTTTTACAGATGAAGACATAATCCCTTTTCGGAAAGTAGTATTGCGAATCCAACTACGATATGCCGCATTATCCGAAACAAGTTCCGCAATAATATCTTGCGCACCTTGCAACGCATCTTCTGCAGACGCCACTTCCTTTTCTGCATTAACAAATTCTATAGCCTTCTCTGCTGGATTTTCTTTTTTATATAATAATAGCCACTCAGCTAACGGTTCTAATCCCTTTTCTTTAGCAATTGTAGCTTTCGTTCTTCTTTTTTCTTTATATGGACGATATAAGTCTTCTACTTCTTGAAGTTTTGTTGCAGCAACAATATGACGACGCAATTCTTCGGTTAGTTTACCCTTTTCACCAATAAGACGAAGAACCTCTTCTTTCCTATCTTTTAGTTGCATCATATATTGCCATCTTTCTAAGATTGCACGAATTTGCACCTCATCAAGAGACCCTGTCCATTCTTTTCGGTAACGAGCGATAAATGGAACTGTGTTACCTTCTTCTGTTAATTGAATAACATGACGAACTTGCTTTTCTGTAAAGCCTAATTCTTTCACTAACATTTTCATTAACCCTTGTCGATTATCTACCATTTCCATATCCAACCGTAACCTCCTCTATAATAAAAAAAAGTTGCCCTGTAAAGAGAGCAACTTAAACTGCCGATTTAAAAATCTATTAGTCCTAAACTAATTTGTAACGCTTCATCTACACGACTCATCATCACTTCATCCAAATGAGTGATTTTGTCCGTTAAGCGTTGCTTATCGATTGTTCGAATCTGCTCAAGTAAAATAACAGAATCCCTCTCAAAACCGTACTTTTTCGCATCAATTTCCACATGAGTGGGTAATTTCGCTTTTTGAATCTGTGCAGTAATAGCCGCTACAATCACAGTCGGACTAAAACGATTTCCGATGTCATTTTGAATGACAAGAACCGGACGAACGCCTCCTTGCTCAGAACCAACAACTGGGGAAAGGTCTGCAAAATACACGTCGCCGCGTTTTACAATCAAAATATTACCCCCCGCTAACTAAGCGTTCTACTGTATGAGCTGCTTCATACTCTGCTAAGAAAGCTTCAGATGCAATACCAAGATTAATTTTTCCCATTTCAATGTACCCACGTCGCATTGATTCATGTTGGTAGCGTTTCTTCGTCTTATGTTGACGCAATAACAGTTGTGTTGCCTGGCAAATTAGTTCATGGCGATTCTTATTCTCTTGTTTTCCAATTCCGTCCAATTCCGTTACCATTTGCTTTGGCAACCGAACCACGATTTCAGTAGTTACACTTGATTCGGACACAAAAATACACCTCCACCGTCAACTACACACCCAAATATATATATGACACCTATTGTAATAATACCATTGTATGGAGCCTGTTGCAAAGACTTCCTTATTCCTTGCTTATGTTTTCCAATTCATAAATAAAACATTCATCTTCTTTTACTTTTTATCTCTTTCAAACAAGAAATAAAGCAATCCTTCAGTAATATTTCATTGCAACTTATATTAATAACAAGTATAAAAAGAAGCTCACCAGCGAAAAAGAGCCTATTCTTTATTAGTGAAACTCCTCCAAATGACGAGATGCTGAGTAATAATACCTTCTTCTATATATCGTTCAAATAATTGATTACTTCTACAACTTTACCGTGTCGTATAAATATTCTCGGTACACGGAAGCTTATCGTTGCGATAATTTCATAATTAATAGTCCCGGAATATTCAGCAACCTCGGTAGCACTAATATACTCATCACCCTGTCTTCCAATGAGTGTAACTTTCGTACCAAGTGGCACTTCACAAGGCAGATGTATCATGAATTGATCCATTGTTACTCGCCCTACAATCGGTACCCTTTCACCATTTACAAGCACTTCAAATCCTTGTAATCTTCTAAGCCAGCCATCTGCATACCCAATCGCAACTGTCGCAATCCATTCTTCGGTTCTCGTTCGGTATGTGACATTATAACTAATCCCATCCCCTTTAATCACTTGCTTAATATGAGCAACTTTCGTATGAAGTGACAACGCCGGTTCCAATTTAAATGGTAAAAAAGGACGTATTTCTACAGATGGGGATAGTCCATACATCGCAATACCAATTCGCACTGCATTAAATGTAATCCCTTGAAATCTTAACGTTGCAGCACTATTGGCTGTATGGACAAATTTAGGGTTCACTCCAAATTCTTTCAACCAACGTAACTGCTGCAAGAACGTATTATATTGCTTATCAAAGTAAGAAGTCTCAACCTCATCGGATGTTGCAAAATGTGTATATACTCCTTCTAACTCTAAAAATGGCGCGCCTTCTAAACTCTTTAAGAACCCCTTTAATTCTTTTCGTTCGCGTATTCCAATTCTCCCCATACCACTATCAAAATTAATATGGAATTTCATTATTGATGAACCATCCCAAAGCTTTATCGCGTCTTCTACCCATTCTTTTTGAAAAACAGTTAATGCTACATCATTTTCAGCAGCAACATTTACATCACGAGGAGGGGAAGGACCTAATACTAAAATCGGTACAGTAATACCAGCCCTCCGAAGCACTAAAGCTTCATCTAAAAAAGCAACTGCTAATCTTGTTGCCCCTGCTTCTAATGCGGTTTTAGCCACTGGTACATAATCGTGCCCATATGCATTCGCTTTAACTACAGCAAAAATTTCTACATCACTTGGAATGAACTCTTTAATATGCGTAACATTGTTATAGATCGCATCTAAATCCACTTCCACCCACGTGTCACGGTAAAACGGTGCTTCTTCCATAAATACACTTCCTTATACACGATATGCGAAGCTTATTCTTTTATATGCTTCTTTTATGAAATCCACCTTCAAACTAAGAAAAGACGTGGTGCACATATATCACCACGTCTAAGAAGTTTACTTCACCTGCTTCGCTGTAACCGAACGAGCAACCATCAACAACTCATTCGTCTCTAAACCTTTAGACACGAGCATATATTCTACTCCGTTATGTGACCACGTTACAGAGTCTTTCGTCAATGCACCAATCGTGAAACCAAGATCAACCGGCTCTCCACTTACACTTACCGCCGATGAGGCCTCTGCAACTTTTGACTTTTCTTGTATTAAAGTAAAGGATTTCTTACTTCCAGTGTATGTGAGTATTGCACGCTTGCCACTGTCTGTCTTCAACTCTTCTTCCTCTTTCAAAGTCATACCTTGCGGTGTATCACGTGGATACAAAATAGCAAACGGTTTGTCTTCTTTCGCTGCCGTCTGAACATCCACTTGTGCTCTAGACATATTTTGTTTCGTATCAAATGCACCTTTATCAAACTTTGCATCAAACTTTACTTTAGTGAAATCTACTTTTACAAGGACATTTTGATCATTATCCATCAGTTTCACAGAAACTGGTGTTAAATCATTTTTATTCAGCTTAATTTCTTGTTTCGGCAACATATTTTGATGTTGATAATTTGTTTTTGTTTTAAACACATAATACTTATCTGTTTTCTCGAAAGAGAGATTTTTCTTATCTTGCAAAATATCTCTTACAAGTGATTCATATAAATAAGCCTGGCTACTATTTTGCGGCCAATCACTTTGAAAACGGAAACTCTTATTAAGTGCCGGTGTTAATACAAATACACCTTCATCATTCCTTAAAATAATTTGACTCTGATCCTTTTTCGCATTCTGCAAATTCACACGATAATACGAAGGTTCTTTATGCCAAATTTCTACATTGTACTCTTGAGGTTCATTTCCTGTTTTAATAGATAATTTCGCTTCAGCTTGATAACTCTTCATATTTTTAACTTTCGTTTCTAAATCTCTCACAACATCTTCCTGTTTCTTTTCCATACAACCCGCCAACACAAAAACGGTCAATAAACCGACAAGAACTAAAAACAGACGCCTTTTCATCACTTCAGCCCCTTTGCCCCTATAAATGAATGGAAGATATGCCTTCCTTATCGCTACCTCAAATATATGAGACAAAGATATAAAATATGCAGACTAGCGTGACGAGCTTTCCAAAACAACTTGAGCAACGGCAAATTCTTTACTATGACTAATTGATAAATGAACAATATGCTCTGTATTTGTAATGATAATCGGCTTACCTCTATCATCATTCCTTACTTCAATATCTAAAAAACTCACTTCTTTCCCGATACCGGTCCCTACCGCTTTAGAATACGCCTCTTTTGCTGCAAATCTTCCAGCTACAAATTCTGTAAGACGACTTCCTTTCAGCCCCTCGGCAACACCACGTTCTCTTTCAGTTAAAATACGTTCCATAAATTTAAGCTTTCCATCTAGCATTTTTTCAATTCGATTTAACTCAATAATATCGATTCCAATCCCTACAATCATTTCAAAATCCCCTTCTTCTATTTAGCTTTCTTCATTCATATTGTAAGAATAACAGGAATCTTTCTGATGCAAAAGGAGTGATACTAACAACATGCTAATACCATCCACTCGCATTTCCTTACAACCGATTATCATTTCTTTACTTCTTATACAATTAGTCATGATTATATTGAGCGACTTTTCCCTCTTTCACCTGGCAGCCTACAATGAATATATCGCTAAAGGAGAATGGTGGCGTGTCATAACTTCCTTACTTGTACACGTAGACTTACAACATTTCCTTTCTAATAGTATTTGTTTATTCGTATTTGGTTCTTCCATCGAAAAACAACTAGGACACTTTTCTTTCATCATTATTTTTTTCCTTTCTGGCATTCTCGGGAATATTTCTTCTTATATTATTATGCCTCTTGAATATATTCACGCCGGAGCATCTGGTGGTATTTTCGGATTACTAGGCGCCCAATTATTTTTATTGTATAGTCGATATCGTTCTTCAAAACCAAGAGACATCGCTATTTTTTCAATAATGATACTTATATTACTACTATTTACTTTCTTTAATCCCTCTGCCAATCCTATAAGCCATTTAACAGGACTGATCATCGGCGGCATGTGCACCCCTTTTTTAATAAAGTGAAACTTTAATCAGTGGGGGGTTCCATCCCCCACTGATTATTAGTTGAACCAATCGGGCTTTTACGGGCAGTTGATCTCCCACCTAACTCCCTCGCATTCGCTGAATTTTGAGGCAGGAGTCTTACTGCCCGTTAATGCGGGACAAAAAAAAACGATGGCGCAGAGCTTATTTAATATAGAAGCTCGCACCATCGATAATTTCCACATCTGTTTGTTTACTTAACTCTCTCATTAGTTGAAATAAAGACTCGTCCTTTTTCTTCGCCTCAATCATACAATCAATTCGCGGAACACTCCCCTTTATCTTTTTCAAAAAAGATAAGAAAGTATCTACATCAATAAAATCTGCATGTGCTCTCGGGTTTTTTCCATCTCTAGGACTGGAGATGTGCATTTTAACCGGTAACAAAGACGATTCCCACGTATGTACAACACGCGCCCAATCTTCATGCCAATCTTCCTGGTCATTATTCATCATATGATGGTGCAAATCAAACACGACTGGAATGTCTAATTTCTCACCTAAATACAATGTTTCTTCTAAAGAAAAGGTCGTGTCATCATTTTCTAATATAATCATCTCTTGAATACCTCTTGGAACAGTTGACCAATTTTCTATAAAGCGTTCTAATGCAAGCTCCTTATCTTTATAACCTCCTCCCACATGTAATACACATCGTTGCTTATGTTCAATTCCCATACCCTTTAACAATTTTTTGTGCATCTGCAATGTCTTTACAGATTGTTTGAAAATACTCTCCTCAAGTGAATTTAGTACAACAAAGTGATCTGGATGGAAGTCAATTCGCATATTCATACGAATTGCATATTCACCTAATTCTTTCAGATTTTCTTTTAACGGGCGAATATAGTTCCAATCTAACAACTCCTCATGATTCGCTAAAGGAATAAGCTTGGAACTAAGTCGAAAGAAAGATATATCATGCCCTTTATTATGTTTTAATAACCGTAAGCAATTTTCCAAATTCGAATTAGCGATTCTTTCAAGTTTACGAATCGCAGCCTCTCGATCATCAATCCGCTGAAACTGTGCATACGTCATCGTTTGAGATGGAGAAGCATTCTTCAAATGTACACTCATCGCAACATACCCAAGTCTTACAAGCATATAGCACCTCATTCCTATACGAGTTACTATGTAGTATGCACAATTACAGAAATAAAAAAAGAGAATGCCGGCAAAAGGCATTCTCTTTTTTATTAAGCTTGTGGACGGCTATGATGTTTTCTTTCGCCGCGTCCATTTGAAGATCCAGGGCGACCTTCACCTTTACGACCACGGTTGCCATCACGGCTACCAGCATCACGGCTACCGCCATCACGATTACGATCACGGTTACGACCATCGCCACTTCCGCTTCCACGTCCATCACGATTGCGATCACGGTTACGACCATCGCCACCGCCGCGTCCATCACGACTACGATTACGGTTACCATCACGGTATCCACTTCCGTTACCACCGCGTTTTTTAGAACCGCCACCGCCACCTCTTGAAACAACTGGTGGTTCTGATGTTAAAGCGATCGGAGTTGTATCCGGCTCTTTTGTCATCATTTTTAAAGCAGCAGCTACTACTGTTACAGAATCATTCTCTTCTAACATTTCTTCTGCAATACGCTTGTAGTATGATAAGTTATCATTTTCAATTGTGCTTTGAAGTTTTTCAGCGATTAAACGTTGTTGGCCTTCTAACGCCTCGTCAAGTGTCGGTGCGTCCATACGATCAACTTTACGTTTTGTTGTACGCTCGATATTTTTTAATTGTCCTGATTCACGTGGTGTTACAAATAACA
The DNA here is from genome assembly GCF_038006145.1 of Bacillus sp. FSL H8-0492. Classification (NCBI taxonomy): domain Bacteria; kingdom Bacillati; phylum Bacillota; class Bacilli; order Caryophanales; family Bacillaceae; genus Bacillus; species Bacillus sp. FSL H8-0492. Next base: position 241,737 of record NZ_JBBOUP010000001.1, on the reverse strand, counting down.
TTGCAATACCTTTTTTACCGGCACGGCCAGTACGACCGATACGGTGAACGTATGATTCTGGATCTTGTGGGATATCGAAGTTGTATACGTGTGTTACGCCTGAAATATCAAGACCACGTGCAGCAACGTCTGTTGCAACAAGAACTTCAATAGTACCTTCTTTAAATTTACGTAATACAGACATACGCTTCGCTTGTGTTAAGTCACCGTGAATACCTTCTGCTGCATAACCACGTAAGTTTAATGCTTCTGATAATTCATCAACACGACGCTTTGTACGACCGAATATGATTGCAAGCTCTGGAGATTGAATATCTAGTAAGCGTGTTAACACGTCAAACTTTTTCTTTTCTTGCACTTCTAAATAGAACTGCTGAATGTTTGGCATTGTTACTTCTTTTGCTTTTACTTTAATGTGTTGAGGCTCAGTCATGAAACGCTCAGCAATACGACGGATTGGATCTGGCATTGTCGCTGAGAATAATAATGTTTGATGTGTTTCTGGCACATCTGTTAAAATCGCTTCAATATCTTCAATGAAGCCCATGTTTAACATTTCATCCGCTTCGTCAAGAACAACAGTCTCTACGTTTTGTAAGCGAAGTGTTTTACGGTTGATATGATCTAAAATACGACCCGGCGTACCTACAATAATGTGTGGGTGTTTTTTTAGAGCACGAATTTGGCGGTTAATATCTTGACCACCATAAATTGGTAGAATACGAACACGTTTATGTTTACCAATTTTGTATAGCTCTTCTCCAACTTGAATTGCTAATTCACGCGTTGGCGCGATAACAATACCTTGAACTGCTTCTTTATTTGTATCCACTTTATCTAATAGTGGTAATCCGAATGCTGCTGTTTTCCCTGTACCTGTTTGCGCTTGCCCAATAATATCCTTACCTTGCAATGCATGTGGAATTGTTTCAGCTTGAATCGGCGTAGCCTCTTCAAAGCCCATACTTTCAACAGATTGTAGTAAAGACTCACTTAATCCTAGTTCTCGAAATGTTGTCAATGTTACTTCTCCTTTTCTATCCTATACTTATCATTTAAAAAAAGGCGTTTTCCGAACTTGCGGAAAAGCCATTTTCCTGAATACTTACGTATATAACCGGGCGTATATTCTTCACGAAAATACTTCTAAACGTTATTACACTTTATCAATTATAAGTTTTGTAGGTGTAAAAAGCAAACCCCAACTGTTACCTTATTTCATATTCAGAGCTTTTTTCTTTACTTTTATTTTTTTATCGTTTACTGTAAGCGCTTATTATAAGTTTCCACTATTTTCGTGGCTATCATCCCTATTTATATACACCAATTATTTCAACATCGTAATTACTTCTTCTAATTTCATGCCGCGAGATGCTTTTACTAATACAACATCTTTCGTACCGACTACTGCTTGCAACTCTTTTATTAACTCTTCTTTACTATCATACGCTTTTACACGGTCTTTAGGGAAATTAATTTTTGCACCTTCAGCAATTTGAGCCCCTAATTTACCATATGTGAATACATATGCAATTTTTGCCGGATCAATTAATTTACCTACTTCATAATGAAATTGCACTTCTTGATTTCCAAGTTCTAGCATATCACCAAGCACAACAATTTTTTTAGCAAATCCATCTAAACCATTCATTAGGTGGAACGCAGCTTCCATAGCTGTTGGACTAGCATTATAAGCATCATTGATAATTGTTAAACCACTATCTGTTTTTACAATTTCCATACGCATACCTGTCATTTGAAGTGTTACTAAACCTTGTTTCATTTCTTCCCACGTTACACCAAAATGTTTTGCAATTGCCATTGAAGCAAGCGTATTATATACATTATGCTTTCCTAGTACTGGCAAATAGAATGACAAAGTTTCATCCCTGTTCATCTTAAAGTGTGTCCCAGTAGCCTGCAATTTTACAGTAGTTGGATAGTAATCATTTGCTCTCGCATCACCAAATGTAACTGTTTCAGCTGCTAAATTCATTTCTGGAACACGATTCGTTAATAGCGGCTCATCTCCATTATATACGAACACGCCACCCTTTTGTAAACCTGTAACAATTTCTAACTTCGCTTCAGCAATCGCCTCACGAGAGCCTAAATCCATTAAGTGCGCCTCACCAATGTTCGTAATAATAGCTGCATTAGGACGAGCTAACTTAGATAGAAATTCAATTTCTCCGCGGCTTGACATGCCCATTTCTAATACAGCTACTTCTGTATTTTCCTCTAAATTTAAAATAGTAAGAGGTAAACCGATGTGGTTGTTGAAATTACCTTCTGTTTTTTGAACTTTAAATTTAGTCGCAAGAATACTTGTTACAATATCTTTCGTAGATGTTTTACCATTACTACCCGTTACACCAACAACTTTTACATCCAATTGATCACGATAGTTTTTCGCTAACATTTGCAATGCTGCTAGTGTATCTTCTACAAAAATAACCGGAAGATTTTCAGGTGGGTTTTCTACATCTTTCATCCATAATGTAGCAATCGCCCCATTTTCAACAGCTTTGTCTACAAAAGCATGTCCATCGAAACGTTCACCTTGAATTGGAACATATAAATTTCCATTTTCAATTTTCCTCGTATCAATAGACACTCCTTGTATAGTAATTCCCTCATACTGCTCTGCTAATCCAGTACCATTTATCATCTGCTCTACTTGTTTTAACGTTCGATTTATCATGAAAACACTCCTTACATAGAGGAAGCACTATTCCTTCGAATAGTGCTTCCTCCTTTTTTGTTAGATTGTATATTTAATTTTTTGTTTTTCTTCGTGACGCTCAATCGCTAAGCGAATTAGCTCTTCAATTAATTCCGGATACGGTAACCCTGTATGTTGCCATAATAGAGGGAACATACTAAACGGCGTGAATCCTGGCATTGTGTTTACTTCGTTAATATATACTTCTCCATCTTTCGTTAAGAAGAAATCAGCTCGTGTTAAGCCCGAACCATCTAATGATTGGAATGCGATAATTGCATCTCGCTTAATTACATTAGACTCTTCTTCTGTCATTTCAGCTGGAATAATTAACGCTGTATCACCATCGATGTATTTCGATTTATAATCATAAAAATCTTTTTTCGGTACAATTTCACCTACAACTGAACATTTCGGCTCATCATTACCTAATACACCAACTTCTACTTCACGACCTATAATATTTTCTTCTACAATAATTTTACGGTCAAATTGGAATGCCTCTTCGAATGCATTCTCAAGCTCTTCACGATCATTACACTTATTAATACCAACACTTGAACCAAGGTTTGCTGGTTTTACGAAGCAAGGATATCCTAATACTTCTTCTACTTTTTCATACGCTGTTTCACGATCTTTTTCCCATGCGCTACGAATGAAAGATGCATATTTCGCTTGTTTCAATCCAGCTTCTGCAAAGATATTTTTCATAACAACTTTATCCATACCAGCAGATGATGCTAATACACCGTTACCTACATATGGAATGTTTAGTAATTCTAATAACCCTTGTACTGTTCCATCTTCGCCATTCGGTCCATGCAATAATGGGAAAATAACATCAATTGCATCTTCTTGTTTAGAAGTTGCCGTTGGGATAATTTCTGTACTTAATGATACAGGAGAAATTGTATTCTCTTCCCCACTCATTTGTAATGCCTCAACATTTGTTACTTCGCCTTCAATACGCTCTCCACGCATCCATTGGCCTTGTTCTGTAATATAAATTGGATGAATCTCGAATTTATCTTGATTTAATGCTTTAATAGCAGCAAGAGCCGTTTGTAACGAAACTTGATGCTCAGCTGATTTTCCACCGTATAATAAACCTAATTTAATTTTTGTCACTGAAATCACCCTAACCAATTGTTTTCATTTTTCTATTTTAGCACTTTTTATAAAAATAGGTAGTTCCTATTTGAAATAAAATGTAACTTCCACAAATAATTAAAAGACACCACTTATTGGTTTTCTACACTTTTTCCCTTTAATTTCTACACAGCTAAACAAAATTAAACTTTAGGGCAAAATTGCTATCTAATCTAGTTATGTACCTAAAATATGTAGAAATCCACTTTGTGTGTATGTCATCTATATTACCTTACCATTTGTGGAGAATGAAAAAACACTGATTAAAGTTTCATTTTATTAAGAAGACTGTTTTGTAGGCGTATCTTTTTGCCTCTGCTCAACAAGACGATCTAAAGAAACATATACAAAGCCTGCAACTACACACCCTACACTTAAAATTGTAAATAAGTAGTGACCAAGCAAACGATCCAATAAAAAACCACCAAGAAGTGGACCGAATGCACTTCCTGTAATCCACTGCAAACTCGCCGCCCCCATATAGGTTCCTCTCAAATGCTCAGGGGCCAAATTCGCTACAAACGTCATCTGTACAGGCGACATAATCATCTCGCCTAACGTATATATGGCATAAACAAACATTAACGTCATTAAAATAATTGTAGCATTTGTATCATATTCTCCAAACCACTTCGGTAACCATCCTATAAAAAACAAACCAATTCCGAACAGACACGCACCGTATAACATCGTCTTTCCAACAGGTTTATCTGTCGCCCATTTTGAAATTTGAAATTGAAATAAAACAACTAATAGACCATTTAATGCCATTAAATATGGGTATGGATTGTTGACTCCAAAAATATCCTTCATTTCGTTATCAAAGTGAAGCGGTAACATGCCTTCTGTTTGAGAAAACCCCATAGAAATAATGATCCCCGCTAACAAATAAATCATTAACGCCTTATCTCTCATTAAAATTTTCCAAACTACTCCGGATTCCTGCTCTTTACTTTTTTCCGTCATATCCGTAATTTTTGGCATTGTTTCTTTAATAAGTACTAACACTAGTAGCGCATAGAACAACATAGCGGATGAAGCAATAATAAACACGAGGTTCTTTGATAAAACAACTACTGATGCTCCCATTATCGGTCCAATTGCAGCACCAATATTGTGTCCCATTCGCAATAAACCATATGCTTCTGTTCTTTTTTCTGGCGCCGTCACATCTGCAACCATCGCTGATGCTGCTGGATGAAATAAAGAATTACTTAACCCTAAAAAAATAGATAAAATAGCGTATGGAATAAATCCTTCGATAAATAAAAAACCGAGCATTAATAACGCATTACTCGCCATTGAAAATATCATAATTGGCTTTCTTCCATATATATCAGCTATTCTTCCGCCTATAAGCGAGCCAAAGCTTGCAGCAATTGGAGAAAGCGCCATAATAATCCCAACTTGTAATAAAGAATCTACCTTATCTTTTAAATATAGTGCAAAAAAAGGCATTAACATCATCATCGCAATTCCGTTCAAAGTCTCACCGATAAATCGAATCCATACGTTACGATCCATCTCTCTTAGCTCACGCCATGTATTTTTCACATTTTCCCCCCTTTAGTTCGCCAACAATTATCTTATAATACATTCAGAAAAATGTAAATTTTCAAAATAAAAATCCATCCTAACAGAATTAGAATGGATTTTTCCATTTATAAATTTGCTACATCTTCTTCTTTTTTACTATTATTTAAAACACTACGCTTTCTACTATAGGCGAAATAAACTACTATACCGATAACCATCCAAACACCAAAACTAATCCAAGCTGTTGCTGATAATTGAAGCATCAAATATAAGCAAAAGATAACTGTTAATGCTGGTAAAAATGGTACGAGCGGCGCCTTAAACGCCCTTGGTAAATCAGGATGAGTTCGTCTCATCACAATGACAGCTACAGCTACAAGTGCAAATGCTGACAAAGTTCCCATATTTACAAGATGTGCTAAAACATTTAAATCTATTAATCCTGAAATAAGTGCTGCAATAATACCTGTTGCCCATGTGTTTAAAAATGGCGTTTTAAATTTCGGATGAACTTTAGCAAGACGCTTCGGTAACAATCCATCTCTGCTCATTGCATATGAAACACGAACTTGCCCATACATCATAACTAGCATTACAGTTGTAATTCCTGTAATTGCTCCTACTGATATCACTCCCGCCAAACTATCTTGTCCAATAAATTGAAGTGCGAAAGCAACTGGATCTGATATATTCAACTGACCGTATGGAACAATCCCTGTCAAAATAAGTGAAACAACAATGTACAGAACCGTACAAACTAGTAACGATGCAATAATTCCAATCGGCAAATCGCGTTGTGGGCGCTTCACTTCTTCTGCGGCTGTTGATACAGCATCAAATCCAATGAATGCGAAGAAAACTGTAGCTGCTCCAGCCATTACACCATCTAACCCAAATGGCATAAAAGGTGTCCAATTTTCAGGTTTTACATAATTAAATCCGGCGAAGATAAAAATGAGAACAACTGCTAGTTTAATAAATACCATTATATTATTTACACGTGCACTTTCACGAACACCTCTAGATAAAAGAACCGTCATAACTAGAATAATTAGAACTGCAGGTAAATCAATTATTCCACCCTTTCCAGTACCAGGGGCCGAGGAGAGAATGGTCGGAATATGAATCCCAAATCCCTTTAATAACGATTGAAAATACGCTGACCATCCATTGGCTACAGCAGATGTGGCTAATAAATACTCGAGCATTAAATCCCATCCAATTAAGAATGCAAATACTTCTCCCATCGTCGCATACGTGTACGTGTAAACACTCCCTGAGACAGGAACTGAAGAAGCAAATTCAGCGTAACAAAATGCAGCAAAGGCACAAGCTAATGCAGCTATAGCAAATGATAATATAATAGCTGGTCCAGAATGTTTCGCTGCTACAACGCCAGTAAGAACAAAAATACCAGTTCCAACAATTGCTCCGATTCCAAGCATTGTTAAATCAAGTGCCCCTAACGTTCTCGATAATGTCTTTTGTTTACTTTCTTGCAGTAACGTTGAAATCGGCTTCTTTTGAAAAATTTGCTTCATACTGTGCTCCTCCATGATTTTAGTTTTCTGAAAATTTAATTTACTTTCCTCATTTTACCCACGGCATGTTTTTTAGTCAATACTTTTGTCGAAATAAACAGAAAACTATCGAGATACATACTATACTCTTATCATCCTTTCGATAAAAAGATTCAGACAATCATATCTATATATATTTTCATAACTTTTTTGGTATTATTATACATGTCGATTCCATAAAAGAGGCATGCTCCCGTAGTGAGCATGCCTCTTTTTACTTATTTCACAGTATATGAACCCTCTTCAATCCAGCTATACATATATTTTTCATCTTCCGTCTCATGTGCTTGTTTTACAATACGAAGCGGACGGAATGTATCTATCATAACAGCCAGTTCAAGTGTCTCTTTCTTCCCTATACTCGCTTCTGTTTTCCCTGGATGTGGCCCATGCGGGATCCCGCTTGGATGAAGCGTAATAGAACCTTCTTCTACACCTTTTCGGCTCATAAAGTTACCTTCTACATAGTACAGTACTTCATCACTATTCACATTACTATGATAATATGGTGCCGGAATAGATTCTGGATGATAATCGTATAAACGCGGTACGAAAGAGCAAATGACGAAATTATGCCCTTCGAATGTTTGATGTACTGGTGGTGGCTGATGAATACGACCTGTAATTGGCTCAAAATCCTCCACATTAAAGACCCACGGATATAAATAACCATCCCACCCAACAACATCTAACGGATGGTGCCCTAACACATGCTTGTGCATATAACCTCTCGACTTTGTCATTACGACAAACTCACCTTTATCATCATATGTCTCCAATTTTTCCGGGCCACGAATATCCCTTTCACAAAACGGACTATGTTCTAACAATTGCCCATATTCATTGCGATAGCGACTTGGTGTTGTAATTTGGCTATTTGCCTCTACAACAAGAAACTTAGTCTCTCCCTCATCTGGAATAACACGATAAATCGTTCCAATTGGAATTGTTACATAATCACCTTTTCTATAGTAAATCGTTCCAAACATCGTTTCAATTTTTCCTGTTCCATAATGAACAAATAACATTTCATCGCCATCACCATTACGGTAAAAATAATCCATTTTTTCTGTTGGACTCACTACTCCAATTAATAAATCCTCATTCCCAAGCATAAAGTTTCTTCCGCTTACTGCATCACCAGTTTTTTTATTTTCTTTCGTACGGAAGTGGCGATGAGCAAGAAGGGCATCCTCTTCATACTGTAACTGACAAGAATGTGATAATGCCGCGTGCCCTACTTCTGTTGGCATATAATGATGATACAAAATTGACTGGGTACCAGAGAAACCTTTTGTCCCCATTACCTGCTCACGATAAAGCGATCCATCTTTTTTACGAAATTGTACATGTCGTTTATGAGGTAGCTCCCCCATGTGACGATAAAACATGCCCATCACCTGCTTTCATGTCTTTTTTGACCGTATTACGTAACGTACCTAAACCAGTAATCGACAACTCTACAACATCTCCATCTTGTAGCCACTCTTCTGTACCAAGTTCTAAAATACATCCTGTTCCTACTGTCCCAGAACCAATCACATCTCCTGGATATAACGTAACGTCTTCCGAAGCACGTTCAATCATTTCAGCAAATGTATAGTAAATATCTTGGAAGTTTCCCTTTGATAATATCTTTCCATTTACATGAGCAGTCATCTCTAAATCATAACGATCACCGTTACGATAAACGTCTAATTCCTCTTTCGTAACGAGATACGCTCCTAATGAAGTTGCAAAATCTTTTCCTTTCGCTGGACCGAGTCCCACTTTCATTTCTGTTGCTTGTAAGTCCCTTGCACTCCAGTCGTTCATAATGCAGTAACCAAAAATATATTCCTCTGCTTGTTCACGAGAAATGTTTCGTCCTTCTTTCCCAATTACGCAAGCAATCTCTAACTCATAATCAAGCTTTTTAGACTTCTTCGGACCAATAACAAAATCATCTGGACCAATAACAGCACGGTGGTTCGTAAAATAAAAAACCGGGATATCATACCATTCAGGTACAACCTCTAGCCCTCTTCGTCCGCGGGCTGTTTTTACATGCTGCTCAAATGCATAAAAATCTCGAATGCTACTCGGATTAGGAATTGCCGCTGCTAATTGAACTTCCTCTAAGGAATATATACCCTTTTCAGGATTCTTAATATTACGCAATACTTCTACATACTCATCTGCTTTCTCTAAAAAGGCGAACATAGAAGAAGGTAATTGTCCATCACTCGCAAGATTCATATCGATTACTTTGTCACCTTCAAGCCATCCAGCTCGCATTTCTTTCGATGGGAGACGAAATGTAACAAATTTCATCGTGATTCCTCCCTATGAAAATGAAATTTCCACCAACAAAGGAACTCTTGCTGGTGGATACAAATTTTATAAATTTCCGCGACGCTCTTGTTCTCTTTCAATTGATTCGAATAAAGCTTTAAAGTTCCCTTCGCCAAATCCACGAGAACCTTTACGTTGGATGATTTCAATAAATAGAGTTGGACGATCTACAATTGGTTTCGTAAAGATTTGTAATAAATAACCTTCTTCGTCACGGTCTACTAGAATCTTCAATTCTTTTAATCTATCAATTTCTTCATCAATTTTCCCAACACGTGCAGTTAACTCATCGTAATACGTATCTGGCGTATCTAAAAACTCCACGCCATTCGCACGAAGCACTTCAATTGTTTTTACAATGTCACTTGTTAATAAAGCAAGATGCTGTACACCCGCTCCGTTATAGAACTCTAGATATTCTTGAATTTGTGACTTTCTTTTTCCGTCTGCTGGTTCATTAATTGGAAACTTAATACGGCTTCCATTCGTCATAACTTTTGACATTAATGCCGAATACTCTGTGCTAATATCGTCATCATCAAAGTGAATCATTTGTTTAAATCCCATGACGTTCTCATAATAACTAACCCATTCTTCCATTTTCTCAACGTTACCAACGACATGGTCTACAGCAATTAAACCGGATTCTTCAAATGGAATATTGAACTCTACCTTTTGAAATCCTGGCATGAATGTTCCTTTATAATTTTTACGCTCTACAAGCGTATGAATTGTATCACCATACGTACCAATAACCGCTTTCTTCAAGGTACCTTCCTCATCTGTTAACTCTTCAGGAGGAGCAATCGCAACAGCGCCACGTTTTACAGCTTCAGAGTATGCTTTATCAACGTCATCAACAAGTAAAGCTACATCTTTCACTCCATCACCATGAGTCTTTACAAACTCTGCAATACGGCTATCGCTACTTAAAGCTCCAGACACAACAAAACGCATATTTTTTTGCACAAGAACATAAGATACCTTTTCACGGTTTCCTGTTTCTAATCCAGAATAAGCAACAATTTTGAATCCAAACGCTCTCGCAAGATAATAACTTGATTGCTTTGCATTCCCTACGTAAAATTCCAAATGATCTACATCACGTACCGGAAAAAAGTCCTCCATTTGTGCAGCTAGCGTATCCATAGATTTTTGTTTCATAATATCTTCATCCCCCTGTAAATAGATTAAATGGTCCATACTTAAAACCAACCGAAAACGCTTCCAACATAAATTAATAGAAATTAGTTAGCAAGCTAACAATTTCCGACCTTTAAAATTTTCTATCTTTTCTGTCAAATTCCTCTTTTTTTCTTACATATAAAATTCGACTTTTTTCTCTTTAAAGTAAGGGGAAAATATTAATACTTGAAGGTATATATGAGAGGAAAACAAAAAAGACTCCAACATATTAACTACTTACTAATACGTTAGAGTCTTTATTTTTTTTGAATGATTGTATTTATATTTTTCATACTAATATATTTGCAAGGAATAGAATAAATGATGTTAATATTACCGCTCCGCCTAATGATCCTAATAAATCTGTTTTTGTTACTTGTAACACTTGTTCACTGTTCATATTCCACATTCTCCTTTCATTTTGTACAATTTAAAACTTTTATTATACTAATACGCTTGATAGAAATACGATTAATGCTGTTAATACTACCGCTCCACTTGCTGATCCTACGAAGTCACCTTTTGTTACTTGTAATACTTGCTCTTTCATATCTTTCATTCTCCCTTCATTTATCTTTTGCTACAAAACTTCTATTATACTAATACGCTTGATAGAAATACGATTAATGCTGTTAATACTACCGCTCCACTTGCTGATCCTACGAAGTCACCTTTTGTTACTTGTAATACTTGCTCTTTCATATCTTTCATTCTCCCTTCATTTATCTTTTGCTACAAAACTTCTATTATACTAATACGCTTGATAGAAATACGATTAATGCTGTTAATACTACCGCTCCACTTGCTGATCCTACGAAGTCACCTTTTGTTACTTGTAATACTTGCTCTTTCATATCTTTCATTCTCCCTTCATTTATCTTTTGTTACAAAACTTCTATTATACTAATACGCTTGATAGAAATACGATTAATGCTGTTAATACTACTGCTCCGCTTGCTGATCCTAAGAAGTCACCTTTTGTTACGTTTAATACTTTCTCGTTGTTCATATCATTCATTCTCCTTTTTTATAAGTTATCTATATGTAATTACTAAGAAATGATTAGTTCATAGTTTTCATGTTAACGTTACATTGAAATTAATTACGTAACGTTTGTAACAATAATGTAACATAACTATTATTACGTTGCAATATAATTACGTAAATTTTATTACACTTTTTTTACGTTTTTTTAAATAAACACTCAAAAACCTTGTTTTAATGCGTTTTCTACTACAATCACATTTGTAACACTAGTGTAACATTAAGGTCATAAAGCGAAATATAATATTATTCATCTCTATTTTGTTAAAAACCAAAGTGAAACTTTAATCAACGAGAGTTCCATTCCCTACTAATTATCCCCCTCACCAATCGCACTTTTACTAGAAATTAATGCGGGATAAAATACTATCTTTCCAAGATAAGTTTATATGTTTCCTCTATATAACTATGTATAATGGAAACAAAGAGGTGGTCATTTTGAAATTAATCGCACTAGATATGGATGGTACACTACTATCATCTAATCTTGAAATCTCCAAAGAGAACTTACAAGCTATCCAAACCGCAAAAGAGGCTGGTCATATTGTAATGATTTGTTCTGGCCGCGCGAAAGAGGATGCTTTGAAATTATTGGAAGAATATAAACTATCTCTTCCAGTTGGAGCAAGCAATGGGGCAATTGTTTATGTGGACGGAAAAGTAATTAACTCGCGTTGTTTACAAAATGATAAAGTATACAAGCTTGCAAAATTACTAGAATCTGAAGGTTTTCCATATAAGTTGTACACAAATAAAGGGGTTTATTCTCCTTATACATGGCAAGGTCAAGTTATGCAGGCATTCGAAGAAAATAAACATACACTAGATGTTACACTTGAGGAACTTGAAAGAATTACAGAAAAACAAAAGAAATCTAACTTAATTACCGATTTCCAAAAAATAGAAGATGTCGTAAATAATCCAGAATTAGAAATATCTAAATTCTTCATTTTAACATTTAATGCTGCTCATCGTTCACAGCTATTACAAACTTTACAAGAAGATACGGACATTTCAGTTACGGCATCAGCTCCTACTAATGTAGAAATTATGGATAAGCATGGCCATAAAGGCAATGGTTTGCAAGAAATGGCAGCTTATTTCAATATACCAATTGAAGATACTGTTGCAATCGGTGACAACTTTAATGATGTGCCAATGCTACAAGTAGCCGGCTTATCAGTTGCAATGGGAAATGCTGAAGAAGACGTAAAAAAATTATGTGACGTTGTTACATTAACAAATAATGAAAACGGTGTTGCTCATGCAATTGAGCAATTTGTATTAAAACAAACTTCATCTAGTAAATAAAGTGAAACTTTAATCAGAGGTGGGGTTCCTCTGATTATTAGTTGAACCAATCGGGCTTTTACGGGCAGTTAATGCGGGGTAAAAAAAGGACTCTTTCACATTTTGAAAGAGTCCTTTTCTTTTACACATGATGACAAGCAACAAAATGATCTTCACCCACATTACGGAATTCTGGTACATTCGTTTTACAAATATCTGTAGCAACGGGGCAACGTGTATGAAAACGGCAACCTGATGGTGGATTTGCAGGACTTGGAATATCCCCTTCTAGAATAATCCGTTCTCGCTTAACCGTTGGATCCGGTATTGGCACTGCTGATAACAATGCTTTTGTATATGGATGAAGCGGATTCGCAAATAACTCATCACGTGGTGCTGTTTCCACAATAGTTCCTAAATACATAATTCCAATTTTCGTACATAAGTGCTCCACAACACTTAAATCATGTGAAATGAATAAATAGGATAATCCCCTTTTCTCCTGTAATTCACTAAACAAATTAATGATTTGCGCTTGAATAGATACATCTAATGCCGCAACAGGCTCATCAGCTACAATAAATTCTGGATCTAATACCATCGCCCTTGCAATAACGATACGTTGACGTTGCCCACCGGAAAACTCATGAGGGTACCGGTCAATATGATACGGCGCTAAACCACATAACTCCAATACTTCTATCACCTTTGCACGGACATTTTCTTTCGTCGCTAGTCCGTGAGCCAACATTGGCTCACCAAGCGCTTCTCCAATTCTCATTCTTGGATTTAATGAGCTAAATGGATCTTGAAAGACGAGCTGCATATTAGGACGATGCTTTCTCAGCTCTTCTTTTGATAAAGCATGAACATCTTGACCTTTAAATTTCACTTCACCTTCTGTTTTTTGAACGAGACGGAGAATTGTTTTTCCTATCGTCGTTTTCCCACTTCCAGACTCTCCTACAAGGCCAAACACTTCTCCTTTATCAATTGTAAAGCTTACCCCATCTACCGCTTTCACATGTCCAATCGTTCTACTAAATACGCCGCCCTTAATCGGAAAATACGTTTTTAAGTTCTTCACTTCTAATAATGGTTCACTCATTGCCCAGCACGCTCCTCATATAACCAACAAGCTACTTTATGATCCTCGTCATGCACATTAAGATTTGGCGCTTCATTTTTGCATATTTCCATGCAATGTTCACAGCGACCACTAAAGTAGCAAAACTCATCTAAGCCAACTAAATTTGGAACTTGCCCTGGAATAGAATAAAGTTTATCTGTTCGTTTCCCCATTACTGGTTTTGATTTTAGCAACCCTTGCGTATATGGATGTTTCGGATTTTGAAATATTTCTAGTACCGGTGCCTCTTCAATAACTTTTCCACCATACATAACGACAACATAATCGGCCATTTCCGCTACAACACCTAGATCATGTGTAATTAATAAAATGGACGTTTTAAATTCCTCTTTTACTTGTCTTAGTAAGTCTAATATTTGCGCTTGAATCGTAACGTCTAGAGCTGTTGTCGGTTCATCTGCAATTAATAACTTTGGATTACAACTAAGTGCAATAGCAATCATAATACGTTGTAACATACCACCGCTTAATTCGTGCGGATAAGAATGGACAATTTCATCAGCACGAGCAATACCAACTTTACGAATTAATTCAATTGCTTTTTTGTATGCTTCGTTTTTGCTAAGTAGTTCATGCTCTCTTAACGTCTCAACAATTTGCTCTCCAACAGTAAAGACCGGATTAAGCGATGTCATCGGTTCCTGGAAAATCATCGCGATATCATTTCCTCTTAAACTACGAAGTTCTTTCTCTTTCATTCCTAAAAGACTTTTTCCTTCATAAAGAATATCACCACCAACGATGCCGCCAGATTCAGCAATAAGTCCCATAATAGATAAAGCCGTTACACTTTTCCCGCAACCTGATTCGCCTACTACACAAACTGTTTCACCTTCTCGAACTGAAAAGCTAACATGATTGACAGCCTTTACTGTACCTTCTTCCGTCTGAAAGTGTGTTTGTAAATCCTTTAGCTCTACTACTGCTCTACTCATGCTTTCTCACCTACCGCTTCATCTTTGGATCTAATGCATCACGAAGTGCATCGCCAAGTATATTAATTGATACAACTGTTATAAAGATTGCAAAACCAGGCGGGATCCATAACCACGGACGCTTTTGGAAATCGATTAATGAGTTTGCTGCACTAATCATATTTCCCCACGATGGTGTAGGCGGGACAACGCCAAGTCCTAGGTAACTTAGTGCAGACTCTCCTAAAATAGAACCTGCAACACCTAATGTGGATACAACAATTAATATCGGCAGAACATTTGGGATTAAATGATATACAATTTTCCGGTAATCGTTTATCCCGAGTACATCAGCAGCTTGCATAAACGATTGTTCTCGCAGCGATAAAATTTGACCTCGTACGAGGCGTGCAAGTCCTGGCCAACCTACTAAACTTAAAATGATCATAATGACATAAAGACGATAATCAGATGGTACTTTCCATTCTGATAAAATAGCTCCCATTATAATAAGTAACGGTAATCCTGGCATCGACATTAAAATATCTGCAAGACGCATTATAATATTATCGACGATACCACGGTAGAAACCTGCAATCGCTCCTAATAAAGCACCTAGTATAACGGATAACACCATTGAGGCTAAGCCAATTGTTAATGAAATCCGTCCTGCTTGCATAAGCCTCGTTAAAATGTCTCTTCCTAATTGATCTGTGCCAAGCCAATGAGAAAAACTAGGTGGTTTGTTAATTAACGTAACTTGTATTTTTCCTGATGCATACGGTGAAAAGAATGGACCAATAAAACAAAATAAAAACATAAAAACTAATGCGTAAAATCCTATAAGTGCCATTTTATTTTTCTTTATCCTTTTAAAAGCTTGCCTCCACGGCGATGATTCATTCCTTCTTTTCTTTTTTTCTTTTTTTTCCGTAGTTGCTGTAACAGTTTCCATCTCTTTCCCCCCTTACTTCAAACGAATACGTGGATCAACAACTGCATATACAATATCCGCTAAAAAGTTTGAAACAATTGTCAAACACGAAAGAAACATCGTAAATGCCATTAATACCGTATAATCACGAAAATTTAGTGCTTCTAATTGAATATTACCGATACCTGGCCAGTTGAAAATTTGTTCTATAATAATTGCCCCTGAAAACAACCCTGGTAATTCAAATGCAAGCAATGTAATAGCCGGCAAAATTGCATTTTTTAATGCATGTTTATAAATAACGGTCTTCTCCTTTAAACCTTTTGCTCTAGCCGTTCGAATGTAATCTTGCCGTACAACCTCTAACATACTCGTTCTAAAATAACGAGTTAATGAGCCAACTCCAAGAAGAGTTAAAATAAATACGGGTAAAACCATATGCTTTGCAACTTCTATTCCGTAAGCAAGCCCAGTTGAATTACTCCCAACATCAATCATCCCGCCTATCGGCAACAGCTTAAAGTCAACCGCAAACACTTTAATTAAAAACAAACCGATAAAGAATGAAGGAAATGACATCGCTGCAAATACACCAATTGTTACAAGCTTATCGAATAAAGAATGTTGCTTTGTCGCTGAAAATACACCGATAATAAGTGCAATTAGCCAAATAAAGAACAATGCAATAATCGCAACAATAAACGAATTCCATATAAATTTATTTAATAATGACGTTACAGATTCTTGATATTGAAGAGAAAAACCAAAGTCCCCCTGCAATGCATTACCTAGCCAGTGAAAATATCGCTCAACAATTGGTTTATTCAATCCATACAATTCCCTAAGTTCAGCTGCTCTTTCCGGTGTAATCTTCGGGTTTGAATCAATATAATCTCCTGGAAGAAGTGCGAACAGGAAGAAGATAATAATCGATGTCCCCAACAGTGTAGGAATCATTTGTAACAGCCTACGAATGATATATGTTTTCACCCTTTTTCTCTCCAATCTTATGCTTAAAATAGAAGAACATTTTTTCAAAGCGGCACACTACTTGCCGAATGAAAAAATGTCTTCTACTTATACATTCTTCTCGTTATTTTTCGATAGATAGAGCTGGTAAGTTTGCACTAATACTATTGTATTTTTCAGGGTCAATTCCTTTTATATTCCCGTTATAACCAGTAATTGTTCTACGATAGTTTAATAGAATTACTGGTGGATCATCACTTAATTCTTTATACAGTTCTTTATAGATTGGTTTACGTTTTTCAATATCTACCGTTTCAATACCCTTTTGAATTAACTCATCTACTTTTGCATTTTTATAACCAAGACTCTTCTCATTGACACCCGACAAATATTCACCAGCTGTTTCACTCGGATCACTTGTAATTGGTGTCGAAACAGAAGCTAAATCATAATCACCTTTGTTTACCTTCGAAAGCATAGTATTAAAGTCCATAAATTCAGGGTTAAATTCTACACCTATTTCTTTATAATTCTCTTTTGCAATCGGAATTAATAAATCGCTATCTTTAGCCGAACTTGGGCCGAAATAAGAAAGCTTTAATTTTTGACCATCTTTTTCACGAATTCCATCCGAACCAACTTTCCATCCTGCTTCATCTAATAATTTTTTCGCTTTTTCTTTGTCGTATTCATATTTATTAACTCCTTCTTCCGTATAAGCCCAAGAAGTTGGATGAATTGGTACATTAGCTACCGTACCGTATCCTTTCAATGCTGTATCAACATATTTTTTACGATCTAATCCGTAAATAAGTGCTTGACGAACCTTTTTATCCTTTAAGTACGGCTTATTATTATTCATATAAATATAGCTAAATGACGCTGCTGTTTCGATTTGGATATTTGCAAATTCTAAAGCCTTAGCCTGTTCAAGAACTTCGTCACCAGTACCTAGGCCAGTGTAGTCAACCTCACCTGTTTGGAATAATTGAAGCTTCGTATCACCAGAAGTAATTTTATAAATGAAGTTTGGAATTTTTGGTTTACCCGCATAATAATTTTCATTTGCTACAAATCGCACTTCTTGCCCTGGGATATACTTTTCAAATTTATATGGACCCGCAGCTATCGGTTTTTCATATAACGCTTTTAAGTAATCTAGGCTTGTATTTTGTTTGTAATCTTTTCCATAATAAGCTTTTGATAATACCTCTCCACCTAAGGCTGTTAGTGCCTGTGAATTAACTTTTTCAGTTGTAATTTTAATTGTCTGTGGATCAACAACTTGAATTCCTTCAATAGAAGTTGCTTTTCCTTCTTTATATTCTTTACCACCTTTAACAGCATATTGAGAAATGTCTTTGTCACCCTCATATGCCTTATCATGTAAAAGCGTCAATGTGAACGCTACATCATCTGCTGTTAATGGTGAACCATCGCTAAATTTCAAATCTTTACGTAAATGGAATGTATATGTTAACTGATCAGAGGAAATATCCCACTTCTCAGCTAATTCTGGAGTTGGTTTTCCTTGTTTATCTGTAGATACAAGGGATGCAAAAATAACTGAAGTGACGTTTCCATCCCAACCATTTTGTTGGAAATATGGTAAAAATACGCCTCCTGGTTTACTAATGCCAACTACTAACGTATCTTTTCTATTCTTCGCTTTATCTGGTACTTTCGTCTTATCTGTCGCAGCAATATTTTCAACTTTTATATTTTTTAAATCTTGCTGTTTTACTGGTTCTGTAGAAGCCGTATCCTCCTGTCCCCCACAAGCAGATAACACAAGCGAACTACTCAGTAATACCGAAAATACACCAGCCCATTTTTTTGTCTTTTTCTTCATTGTCCCCACCCTAACTTTTTTTTAATAATTACACCTTATGAACTGCTTGCCTAATGTATGCCTCCCACAGCAACATTTTATAGCCAATCGGAAAAGTCGGTTTTAAACGTAAAAAAAGATATTTTTGAGGGGTAACAATTTTATTCTGACCTTTCCGGTAGACTTTATGGTTATTAGCTTATATCTTTCAGTATATTTTGTCAATTATTTCTATATAAATATTTTGAGAATTCTTTCGAAATTATTGATCAATCTTTAATTTAGGTAAACTTAGCAAAAAATTCATTCTATTACCTAATAGTCCCGCATAGAATAATAACAATTAACTACCAAGAAGGGGGCGAAAATATGGACAACCTATTCCAATATGTCCTGCACTATGTATTATTAACAATCATAATAGTCGGGGCCTTATTACTATTCCCTTTCTTCCCAAAGTTCGTCCTCTTTTTAGCTTTTTTTATTATGCTCGGGATCGCTATTATAATTTCAACAAGGGAAGATACCACACAAAAAGAAAGCAGAGTTCAGCGCGTAAAGCTGTAACTCTGCTTTCTTTTTTCAGTCATAACGTATTCTTGTTAAACCAATTACGAAAAATACTCCTGCAAATAAAATGAGTATACCAATATATCCTCCTATATCAGCTAATGTACCTCCCCTTACAATTAACTCAGTAAAGCCACGCATCGCCCACGTTTGCGGAACAAAATTTGCCGCCGCTTGCATCCATGAAGGCTCAATTTCAATTGGCCAATAAAGACCACCAATCATACACGTTGAAATTACAACGATATTCCCTAGTGCGGACTGCTGTTCTGTTGTTTTCACGATACTTGCCAATAATAAAGCTAGACCAATAACCGCTAATAGCAATACTGAAACGAGTGTAATAACCCCTAATAAATTTCCCCACTGCACATCAAATAATGAATGCGTTAATATCATTAAAACACCAAATTGAATCCACCCTATTAAAAAGAAGGAAAGGATATATCCTGCTAGTATTTGAACTTTTGAAACTGGTGCCCCTAATAAACGAGACCAAACACCAAGTTGTCTAGCTTTCAAAATAGTTCCCGTCGCACTTAACATGACAATCATGACGAATAGAATTGAAAAACCTGCCGCTCGCCCTGTAACGTTATTTAATTTTTGATCATCGTGTAAAATCAATTCTTTTTGAATCGAAACAGGATCTATTTTTGTATAAATTGTTTCATACATCGTTTCCCACGAAGTGTTACTTTTCTTCTCAAAATCTCTTGCTGCACTAACTTCTATCTCCATCTTTTTTAATGCACTTGCTAATACTTGCTCTACAGAAGTTCCACCCGTAAAATCAGCACTGGCTTGAAATTGGATATTTTCTACTTTTCCATCTAGCATACTCTTTTGAAAATCTTTCGGAATGATGATTATACCAGATGCTTTCTTATCTTCGATCCTCTGTATCCCTTCCCTATACGTTACCTTTTCTATAGAAATTAAATCACTTTTCTTTATTTCCTCATAATACTTGCCAGATAATACAGAACCATCTTTATCTACTAAACTAACATTTACTTTCTCATTCCCACTTCCGCCTAAAAGTCCACCGAAAATGAGTGTAAACATAATAGGCATTCCAAACATGAGTATATAACTTTGTGGCTTAATTAAAATTTGTTTTAATTCTAGCCAACAAAGCGCCCAAACTTTCTTCATCATTTCCCCTCCTATCTCGTACGTAAACGTAACGTTCCAATCATAACGGAGATAATTCCTGCACTACATAAACTTAAAATGACAGGGAATAGCACATCCCAAGATGTTCCCGACATAATATTTAAGAAGCTCGTAAGTGCCCATTTATTCGGAGCAATATTCGCAACTGTTTGAAGTGTATCGGGAAATACGTAAATCGGTAACATTGATCCTCCTAATATAGCTAGTATTTGAATACCGATTCCCCCCATTAAATCTGCCGTTTTTTCCTCACGAATAAAAGCGGCGATTAACATAGATAAACCAGAAACACAAATTGCATAAGAAATTCCCAACACTACTATTTGAGACACATCTGCGCCCCATTCCACATGAAACATAAAGTGTGTAGCAACTATAAATATTCCAAATTGTATACAGGCAAATAGTAATGTACCTAAAAACTTCCCGAATAAAATTGAAAATGAGCTCGTCGGTGTACTGAACAAACGTGCCAACGTTTCAGTTCGTTGCTCTGTTACAACTGACTTTGCACCTACTGTTATGTTATATAGTAAAAACATGACTAACATTGCTGCTGCATAATATTGCATCGCTGCAACTGTTTTTTTGCCTACCGTTCCTTTTTGGATGTTACCCACACTTGCAGTTGCTATCGTCTGTAGACTTCCACTTACCTCTTTTGCAACTTGTGCTACATCACTCTGCTGAGATTTTGCTAATTCTGTTACAACACTTTTAGTAGATACTGCGACTGTTTGAACACGTTCTGAAAAAGAGCGGATCATTGATTCAGCAATTTTTGCTTGTATATCTTTTGATGGGTCTATAAGCACCTTTGGTTCTTTTAATTTTCCATCTTGTACTTGTTCGCTCCATTTATTTGGGATGACAATTCCTACATCGATTTCCTTTCCCTTTAACATATCTTCAAGCTCTTCCTGAGAATTAACTACCTTTACTTTCACATCATCTTTTATTTCTTTAGATTGCAATACATCTTTTTGAAAGACATCTGCAAACTCATCCGTTCCCTCTTGATAATAGCCAATTACTGTTTTCGGTAGTCCACCACTCTCAAATACATTACTTAATGCTGAACCTAAAATGGCCGTTAATACAAGTGGCATAATTAACATCATCATAAATCCGCGCCGATCAATTAAACGGATTTTTAAATCTTTCCATGCAATAATGAAACTTCTCATCTCGTACTAACCCCCTTAATCACGAAGTGAACGTCCTGTTAATTGTAAAAAAAGTGCCTCTAAATTCGGTTCTTTTACTTCCAGTTTTAAAATTTGAGCTTTGTTTTCAACAACTTCTGAAACAACTATGCCAATTGCCTCGCCACCATTTAGTCCAATATCAATCGTGCTACTATCTTCGTCAAAAATAATCCGCTCAACAACAGGTAGTGCCTTCAACTTTTGTAGCAGTTCCGTACTGTAGCGATTTAATTGCAATTTCACCATAAACCCATCTGTTAGACGATTACATAGCTCTCTTTTCGTTCCTAGTGCAATTACCTTTCCATGATCAACGATGGCAATTCGCTCACATAAATACTCAACTTCTTCCATGTAATGACTCGTATAAATGACCGTCATACCTTTTTCATTTAACTTTTTAACAGTCTCTAAAATATGATTTCTCGATTGTGGATCAATCCCGACTGTCGGTTCATCCATAATTAATAACTCTGGTTCGTGCATAAGTGCTGCACCAATATTAATACGCCTTTTCATTCCACCTGAAAATGTTTCAATTTTATCTTTTCCCCGATCCTGTAAACCGACGTAAGCTAACACTTCCTCTGCCCGCCCTTTTGCAACTTTTCCATTTAAACCGTACATCTTTCCCCAGAAGATTAAATTTTCCTTTGCTGAAAGTGTCGGATACAGCGCAATGTCTTGCGGGACAATACCGATTTTCTTTTTCGCTTCTAATGGATACTCTTTTACAGATTTCCCACCAACTTTTATATCACCACTATCGTATGGAATTAACCCGCAAATCATTGATATCGTCGTTGATTTCCCCGCTCCGTTTGGTCCAAGCAACCCAAATGTTTCACCTTTTTTCACTTCAAAAGAAACATTCTTTACGATTTCCTTCTTGCCAAATGATTTCGTAATATGATCTATGACTAACATATTGATTCAGCCCCTTTGTATTCATCTACACTTTCATTGTAGAAAAATTTCTTTTCTTCTCCATCAGCCTTAAGATAGAAATACAAAATAAAAAAGCAGCAAATTCCGCTGCTTTTTCACACTTATATATGCCAAAAGTCATGTGTACATCGTGACGCCATACCTTACTGCGTATATCGCTGCTTGTGTTCGATCTCTCAGTTCTAGCTTACTAATCAAATTAGAAACATGATTCTTAACAGTTCCCTCGGTAATAAATAGCTTTTCGGCAATCTCTTTATTATTTAACCCCAGTCCAATTGCTCTTAAAACATCTACTTCTCGCTCAGTTAATTGTTTTAGTTGTTCTGGTGGGTTACACTCTACTGCCACTTTCGTCTTTTTTAATTCCTCTATAATTTGCGCTGTTATATCCTGAGGAAGCACAACCCCGCCACTATGCACCGTTAAAATTGCTTGCGCGATTGCATCTGTCTCCATATCCTTCAATAAATAACCACTCGCTCCTTGCTCCAATGCTTCAAAAATAAGCTCACTATCATTGAATGTCGTCAACATAAGAACCTTTATATGAGGGAACTGTTCTCTAACTAAACGTGTTCCTTCAACACCATTCATACGAGGCATCCGAATATCCATCAAAATAATTTCAGGATGTAGCTCTTTCACTTTTTGTATCACTTCGTCTCCATCCGTAGCCGTTCCCACTACTTCAAGTTCTGGGCGTAAATTTAATAACATCGCTAAACCATCGCGAATGAGTGATTGATCATCAACAATCATAATGCGAATCATACCGTTCCCCCTATTACCCATGTTTTCTCCTGAAGCGGAAATTCAATCTGTAACTGGAAGCCTTTTTCTATCTCACTCTCAAATTGAATAGTTCCACCATGTTCCTCTACACGTTCTTTCATATTAAGTAAACCAAAACCTGGACTTACCTCGTTGACTCCCACACCATTATCCGAAATACAGAGTTTAACTTGTTTCATTGAACAAGTTAAACTCACTTCACATAAACTCGCTTTCCCGTGACGTTTTGCATTTGTTAAAGACTCTTGCATAATACGAAGTAATGTAGGATGTAGCGACAATGGAATTGTAACAGGATCTCCTTGCAATCGAAAAGATGCTTGTACTTTCGTCATTTTAGAATATTCATTCAACATTCCACGCATATTTTCTACTATGTTTCCTAGTTTACTTTCCTCTTTTAAAGCATGAACAGAAGCTCTTACTTCTTGAAGTGACTTTCTAGCCAGTTCATAACATGTATGTAAAACCGTTTCTGTCGTATCTGAGTTTTGCTTCCATAGCGCTTCCGCTAGTTGCAACTGCACAAGCAAAGCTGTCATATTATGACCCACGGTATCATGAATTTCTCGGGCAATATCATTTCGCTCCCGAACCGCTGTCAATTCCTCTACCTCTTTGGCATATAGCCTTAATTGTTCATGTGCTTCTTTTAAAGCTGTATGAGATAATGCTAATTCCTCATATTGCTCATCTACCATTTTCCGCGCAGCTGTAAGTTTTTTTATTAAGTTTCCAGCTAAAGCACTGAAAATGATAAACATAAAGTTAATTGCATTACTCTCCAATTCCAGACTCTCTGTATGTTGATACGTATGTAGTATATTTATAAACCAACAAAGAAAGAAAAAAGCGATAAAAAAATAAGTCATCCTTTTACGCCAATCATGAATAAATAATCCTACCGCATCAATTCCAAATATAATTAAATACAAACATGTCTCGGGAAATAAAAACCCTAATAACGCTGTGACAATACCGTTTGTGAGCAAGGTATAAAAAACAAGTTTCCTACTCCCTTTTGCTTTTACAAGCAAAATATGATTCACAATATAAATAAAAAGTGCAATACCGACAAAAATTTGTAAATTTTCTGTTTCACGTGAAACATGATTTGCGTAAACTAAGCAAATCATGACGATTGTAGCAATCCGCGCATATCCTAACATAAAATTCTCCCCACGTTTTAGTGACCTAAAGTTCATTCTATTATCACAGCAGCAAGAAAATTATACCAATTTTTCTGCTTTCATTATACTAAAAAGAGCAAGCCCTCCCCAAAAATATGAGGAAACAACTTGCTCTTTTTCATTCTATTTTCTTTACTCCACAATATTCTCTAACTCATTATATAACTCCGCTCGTAAAAACTCTTTTTTCGTTTTTTCTTCATATAATTGTTCAAGCATTTCAACATCAACTACATGTTCCATTTTACATTCGAGTGCATATATATCTTCTTCTATATGCATTAACTCGTTTTCAACTGCCTCTAAATCCCTAGACTTCTTCTTTTTTATAGGCATTACTTCTAACGCTTTATTCCCTTGCTGTTGCTGCTTCTGTTTTACTACTTGTTTCTCAATTCTTTCTTCCCACTTTTGACGAGCCCATGCATAGTTCCCTGCAAACTCAAATAATTTGTGCTCATCAATCCAATATGTCTTTTCAAACAATTTATTTAAGAAATAACGATCATGTGAAACAGCTAAAATCGTCCCATTATATTGTTCAAGGGCCTCCTCTAAAACTTCCCTTGATTCAATATCAAGATGATTCGTCGGTTCATCTAAAATAAGAAAGTTAACATCTTGATACATAAGTTGCGCGAGCCTTAACCTCATTTTTTCTCCACCGCTAAGTTGTGTTACTTTCTTAAAAACAGCTGGACCATAAAATAAGAAACGAGCTAATATATGTCTTGCTTCTCCCTCTGTTACAGCCACGCAATCTCTGAAAGCTTCCAATACATTGTTCTTCATATTCCCGTACGCATGTTGCGATAAATAACCGATTTTCACACTACTACCAATCCGAATTTCTCCAGTATCTTGCTTCATTTCTTCTAGTAGTAATTTTAATAACGTAGTCTTTCCTGTACCGTTACGTCCAACGATAGCTGCGCGCTCCTGAAAACGAATATGCAAATTTACTTTCTCGAATAAAGATCTGTCAGCAAATCCTTTACTCACTTCTTTCATTACAACAACATCTTTCCCACTTCTCTCTTGCCCGTCAAACTGAAGTCCCATCTGTTTTCTATCCAAAATGGGTCTCTTTAGTTTCTCTATGCGCTCTAATGCACGTTCCATATTTCTCGCTCTCTTATGCAATCCTTCACTCGGCGGATTCGCTTGATTTGCCCATTCGCGTAGACGCTTAATCGCTTCTTTCATTTTCTTTATTTTCTTTTGCTGTTCTTGATACGCTTGAAATTCTTGAAGCAATCTTTCTTCCTTTTCCTCAACAAACTGTGAATAGTTCGTATGATATACGTGAATTTCTCCATCTTCTAAATCAAAAATTTTCGTTACAACTTCATCAAGGAAATAGCGATCATGTGAAATGACCATAACTGTTCCTGTATACTCTTTTAGAAATTGCTCTAACCACTCGACTGCAAATAAGTCCAAATGATTTGTTGGTTCATCTAATAGAAGTAAATCTGGTTTCTGCAATAGCATATACGCAAGGCTTACTTTTGTTTGTTCTCCACCACTTAACTCCATAAATGATCTTGAAAATAGTTCCGTCACCTGTAGACCATTTGCTACCTTCATAATATTCGCTTCTATTTCATAACCACCGAGAAACGCGTACCTTTCTTGAATTACTCCGTATCTCTCCATCAATTTTTGTAAAGCAGATGATTCCTGTTCTTCTGCCATATTTTTTTCTAAAGCATGCATTTCTATCTCCAACTCTTTTTCCTTTTTAAAAGCGGAGCTTAATACATCATATACATTCATTTCATTATTAAATTTTGGAATTTGTGCTACATGACCAATGCGCGTACCTTTCTTCACATGAATAGCCCCTGCATCCAAACCCTCAATTCCTGTTAAAAGCTGAAAGATAGTTGTCTTCCCACTACCGTTACGACCAACTAATCCAATACGTTCTCCATTCTTTATTTCAAGCGATATATTTTCAAATATGATGTTTCCACCAAAAGATTTCTTTACATTATTTACACTACAAATTGTCATTTTCCGTACTCCTTTCAATATAAAAAACCATGGGAAAGAAACATTCCCCATGGTTTTTGTCATAGAAAAAGGAAGCCAAATAGCTCCCTTTTCACACGTTTATCAAAAATGGGTGAAGAGACTTCTATCGTTCAATAGCTACTATGCAATTGTTAAAAAAGGGCATACGTATCCCGTTAACAACTACATCATGAAAAATCGCACGACAAATATAGATATAATCTAAAAATTTTGCGCGCGTAGCTAAAGAACATTTCATCTCATTCACTCCTTTCGTACGGAATTTAATACTTACTTCTTTATTATACTTCCCCGATTTATGTTTGAATAGTCATTTTTCTGAAAATAATAAAGATAGACTAAACATTTCAATAAGTGACATCAAATCTTACAAAACTGTTATGTTCACGTAATGGAAAGCGATAGTACGAAAAGATACCTCCCTATACAATAAAGATGTAAACAAGAGAGACAAAAACAAGGAGGAAATAATCATGATGAAAGAAATCGTAAAAGTAATCTTTGAGGTATTAGTGAACGGACAAGCAGTTGTAAAAGAACTAAACGAACTATAAAAGGGAGGAAAGAACTATGATGAACATGGTAAAAATGATCTTACATGCTTTAGTTGATGCGAAAGCAGTTAGCCAAGAATTAAACCAACAATAAAAAGAGGTATATGAATATGAAGAAAGCCATTATTGTAATCGCAAGTACAGCAATTGCCTTATACACAATAAAAAATAGAAAAAAGAAACAAAATGAAAATGCTCTATATTATCCATACACACTATTAAAGAAAAAATAAAAGACAAGGTACCCTATTGCAATGAGGATATCTTGTCTTTTATTTTTCCCTATTCCCTTTAAAGGATTTCCTTCTCCTTTTCCCGAATGTATTAAGCGGGATTTTACATATATTTTAAAGGGGCATAAATACAAATGGATACACAACAACTATATTTTTCAAACGATATCGGTAAACAAAAACCAGAAAGTATTCGGAACAGAAACACTGCATGTCCTTTTTGTGACAGAGAAAATTTAACGGATATTTTAGCAACTGAGGGCTCTATTATTTGGTTAAAAAATAAATTCCCTACATTACAGGATACCTTTCAAACCGTGCTAATCGAAACAGATAATTGCGAAGACCATATCGCAACATATACAGAAGAACATATGAGAAAACTAATTCGCTTCTCTATTCTCCATTGGTTAAACTTACAGGAAAATGAAGAATTCACTTCTGTGATTTTATACAAAAATCATGGTCCATTTTCAGGCGGAAGTTTGCATCATGCACATATGCAAATTATCGGAATGAAACATATAGACTATCTTGAAAATATTGAGGAAGCAAATTTCCAAGGGGTAATTGTTCAAAAAAATGAACGCATTGAACTCAATATTTCAGAGCGTCCTATTATCGGCTTTACTGAATTTAATATCATCATTGAAGATATTGCATTTATAGATGAAATGGCCAATTATATTCAGCAAACTGTACGTTACATACTGACAGATTTCCATAAAGGATGTAGTAGTTATAACTTATTCTTCTATCATCTAAATGGAAAAATCATTTGTAAAGTTGTTCCTAGGTTTGTCGTTTCACCGTTGTATGTAGGATATAAAATACCACAAGTTTCTACAAAACTAGAAGAGGTGAAAATACAACTAGCGCAGTATTTCATGAAGCACGAAGACAAAATTATTCACAAAAAAACAGAGTAGGTATAGAAAACCTACTCTTTGATTACACCTTTATTTCGATAGTATACATCCTCTAATCCGATGTTATACTTCATATTGTTATCCGTCCACTCTGGTCCTAAATTCCCTGGCCATCCAGATGTATTCGCTATATATTTCAGTAATGCAAAATCAGTCAAACCTTTTTGCACCCCGCGCTTATAACCTTTCATTAAATGCGGCATTGCAATTTGCGCATTTGTACGTGGATCTTTCAGCTCTTCATCAGTTAAATGATCTGGCGCAAGCCCACCACCGCGGTGTAATTGAAACAATCCGAATGAAGTTCCGTTATCTCCAACACTTCTTGGATTTAACCTACTTTCGTGTTCGGCAATTGTAAGAGGTATCCATTCCGGAAGGTTTACTTTCTTTGCTTCCTCTATAATGATTTGTTTCATCTGTTTTGCTTCTTCTGAATCAACATAGCTTGTTTCATTCATTAGCTTACCCATTCCTTCAGACTTTCCTTGGAAATATAAATACACTCCAAGAACAACTAAAAATCCTACAAAGAATTTCTTCACTACCTCTACCTCTTTCTCCGCTGAAATTTGTCCCCTTTCAGCCTTTCTTTTACAATTACCAACACTCTATCATTCTCTTACCTTTCAATCATAGCAAATTACTATACATATTATCATCATGCTTTAGACCGATTTTGCGAAAAAACATATGGTAAATACGTACAAAAATGTAACTTACATAGACTATAACTTATTTTTTGTATATAATTGTAAATTGAATTCTACATAGACTAGGAGCATATATAAATGAAAAAATTCCTACTACTCTTTTTTAGCATTTTACTACTTATTCCTATACACACATCTGCGCAAACATCATCCAAGCCAAAAGTACTTATTTTGTATAGTACAGAAGACAATAAAATTACAAACAATGTACAAATCCTTAATACTCAGTTAGGACATTTCACAAATGATATAACAGTAAAAAGTTTAAAAGAGGTAAATGAAACTACTAACTCATCTTCTTATACACATATTGTTTATATCGGAGAGAAAAAAGAAGATTTTTCTACTGAAGTAAAACAATTTCTAGAAAACTTCTCAGGTCCCATATTAGTTTTAGGACAAAATGTTGAACAATTATCTAATCGTTTTTCTTTCATTACCTCGAAAGAAACCGATATACGAATTCACACTATAGAATATCCGACTAACCAGTTAAAAAATGAATTACATGAAGAACGCTTAATGAAGAAAATTGAAACAAAAGGAACAACTCTTGCTTACGCCTTGAGTGCTGATGGAACTCATCCGTTAATCATTCAACAAGGAACATCCTATTATGTCGCGACTCCAAATCTTTTTGATTGGATGTCTCATTACGTCGGTGAAATGCTATTTTCTTACTTCGAACAAAAGCCTATGACAGATAAAAATTCAGCTTATTTACGTCTTGAAGACGTTCATCCAGCTGTAGATGTAAAGCAATTAAAAGAAATCGCTGAATTACTAAAAGAGGAAAAGCTCCCTTATATGATTACCGTTATCCCTGTTTACAAAGATCCAGACACAGGAAAAACAGTACATTTAAAGGATAACTCTGAATTAATCGATGTTTTACACTTTATGCAAGATAATGGTGGCTCTATCGTTATGCATGGTTACACACATCAGTTTTATGATAGTGAAACTGGCGAAGGTTTTGAATTTTGGGATGTAAAAACAGATCAACCAATTCGCCAACCAAACCATGAAAAATCAAAAACAAAAAAAGATTTTCAGTCTACAGAAGACTATAATAAATACGTAAAAAACGGGAAAGCCTTCGAAGAAAAATATATTAAAGATCATATTGAAAAAGGGATTACAGAGCTTGTAGAAGCTAAATTATATCCAGTTGCCTTTGAAGCTCCGCACTATACAATGTCTCAAAAAGGATATGAAATACTATCACAATATTTTTCAACTTATGTAGGACAAATACAACTTAACGATACAACTTGGAAATCAATGCACTCACCAGCTTATATAAGTACACCGTCATTTTTGCATGGGATGAAATTAATTCCTGAAACTGTTGGCTTTATTGAAGAAGGGAAGCCACAAGCTATAGCAAAAATGAAAGAACGTGCTTTATCTATCACTAAACTATCTGATGGAATTATCGGTGCATTTTATCATCCTTACTTGGGCGTTGAACCATTAAAAGAAGTATTAAAAGAACTAGAAAGTATTCCAAACATAGAGTGGATTGATTTACAAAAAGACATGAATGAAGTAAAAATGAAAGATATTCATATTACTACTAATAAAGAAGGCATTCACGTTGAAAAACCAACAAGTGCGAATGACATAATTGATTATATAAAACAATATGGGTTCTTCCTTATAATTGGGTTCATTATAATTGTCTTTCTTTTATTATTAAGACGTGCGAAAAAATTAGAGTCATAAAAAAAACACCAAGCGAGATGCTTGGTGTTTTTTTATGACTCACTAACTTTATAAAATCGCACCGTATTCGCATATATTTGCTCAGTAACTTTCTCTACTGATATTTTTTTTATTATACTAATTTCTTGTAATACATCTTTTATCATATAAGGATGTGTCATCGTATCCTTCTGAAATTCCCACGGCCCATCTGTTTCTACCATCATATATTCAAGCGGATAATACGAAACTATTTTTCTAATTTTCTCCTTATGTAAAACATCCGGTGTGATGGAAATATAATAACCGTTCCTCATCATCCGTTTCATTGTCTCTTCACTTCCTTTAAACCAATGAAAGTGTGCACGCGAAACTTTATATTCTTCAAGTAAACCACATACAGTGTCAGTATCTTCATAAACCGCATGCAATATAATTGGTAAATCGTATTTACTAGCTAGTTCCACAAACTTTTTTAACACCGCTATGTATGGATCAATAGCAATATTTTCATCTTCTTTCCTTAAATAATATGGGAGTCCCACTTCACCAATCGCAACAATTTCATCTACATGATCTTCAATTAATTTATAAATTTTCTCACATTCCTCTTTATGAATCGGCTGCTCCGGATGAAAACCTATTGCTGGATGTACAAAAGGATATCGCTTTGCTAAAGATAAAGTTTCTAGACATGATTGATAATTCATAGATACTGCAATAAGCCCTTGTATCTCTTTACTGTTTTCCACATCTATAAATAATCTACTTTTCTCTTCATTCTCATATTGATCAACATGTATATGGCTATCAATCAATTTCATCTTTATGCCCCCATAAAAAAAACAAGAAAGGGTCTTCCTTCTTGTTTTATCATCTATATTAGTTAACAATTAAATTTGTTATTATATCAAATAATCCAATACATACTACGGCAACAGTAAAGTAGCTACAGAAATCTTTAATTGGAAACTTCACTACTTCTTCTTTACGCATCCCAGTTTTCTCCCTTCTTAATATATCCCTAATTATTTTTTATCTATTTGTATCTATTATGCAAAAAATATGACAAATTTACTATCGAATTAACTTACGTAAACCTTACAATGTTGTAAGGTTTGAAAAAAGGCCTCATCTTAAGCTAAGATGAGGCCTATTCAAAGTTAGTTGGTTTTTCGTTCTTCATTAACATTGGGAATCAGAAAGTAATAAAATGAGACTTTCTAGTTACACTATATTAAATTTACTATCTTTTAACTATCGAATTGCATTACAGGAGTCTTACATTTTTGTAAGCTATGTGTAATGTAATTCGATAGTTCCCCTTACCTATACTTTGTACAATAAGGTTAGAAAGTAAGCCAAATAAGAAGAATACTCACATAACCAAATTACATTGCTAGTAGCCGACTCTTCTTATACCTTTCACTCATGCTACTACAATGTACCCCCTTCCCCCTTATATAATAAGAAAAGCCTTAGTCCATATGGACTAAGGCTTTTTCACGGATCTAAAATACCCCTACCTAGTATTTTTATTTTCGACAAAAAATAGGCGGGGGTATAATTCGCTATCTCATCGTTAAAAGTTTACTCTTCGCATTAATAGGAATATTTCCAGCTTCAATTTCTTCAATTGCCTCGCCGTAGCGTCCTTTTGCGTACACCTTTAATGCTTCATCTCTCTTTAACATATGCTTAACAGTCTTCTTTATTTTTTGTTCTCTTCCACGTTCATCAAATGCAATAAATTCATATTCATACCATTCATCACCGACATGCTGACCAATCGCATCCACAATTGTATAGTATTCTTTCGTCGTATAAAGCGGATTATATTTATCAATAACCGGTCCAAGTTTCGTAGGTAGTAATACTACTACTATCACTACCATGGCTATTACAGTAGTAATTATTTTTTTCTTCATAATACTGATCTTCCTCCTCTGCAGGATACTTATACATCCATTCTAAAGAGCAGGAATTTAATCTACCATTCAATCCCATTACATTACCCTTACATTTTTGTAAGAATAAAAAAAGATGAACGAATTTTCTCGTTCACCTTTTAGCTTGCTTTAAAGCCACCGCCAAGTACATCACGCACATCGTGAATGACAACGAAGGCATCTTCATCAACTCTACTAATAACTTGCTTTAACTTAACAAGCTCTTGTTTATTAATAACGATATATAAAACTTCTTTATTTTTACCAGTATATCCGCCGCGTCCCTCTAATACAGTGACACCGCGTGTCATGTTTTTTGTAATAGTTTCACGTATTAAATCCGGTTGATTTGAAATGATTGTAACAGCTGTTTTTGTATCCATACCTTCCACGATGAAATCAATTACTTTCGCTCCGACAAATACAGCTACAAGTGTATACATTGCCTTTTCTTGTCCTATTATAAATACAGAACCCGCAATTACAACGATATCAATAATAAGTACGCCTTTACCAACGCTCCAACCTAAATATTGATTTGCTAGTCGAGCTAAAATTGCCGATCCTCCTGATGTACCTCCAGCTTTGAACATACAGCCTAATCCGATACCTACAAATACACCAGCAAATAAAGCTGCTAGTAACGTATCACTATTTACTTGATATTCGATATGTTCTGTAACATATAAAAACAAAGAGGTTTCCACAATACCTATAATTGTGTAAACCATCGTTTTCTTATCAAAAAATTTATAACCTACAGCTAATAAAATTGCATTCAAACCAAAATTCACAATTCCTGGTGACCAATCAAATAAATAGTACGTAACAACCGTTAAACCAATAATTCCACCCTCTGATAAACGGTTTGGAATTGCAAAGTAATTAATACCAATTGCGAATAATAATGAACCAATTGTAATTAGTGTTATTTCCTTTATACGTTGATTAACCATAGTTCATACCTCCCCCCATTTGACATTGTATCACTATCTCCTAGAGGTTTAGAAGTTGTTTTTATTCCGCATTTTCCCTCACAAAGACCAAGATATTATGTTTAAACAAAGGGGTGATTAATTATTCATATTAGCTCTAACTGTACGGACAAAGCGCTCCACATTCCCACTCTGAATATACTTAGCTCTAATGGTTTCACGATTACAAGTACATTCGAAATATGGACGGAAATCTATGTCATCTATATGCAAATATGAATACTCTTCAAATATCGCAGGATAGCACGAAAATTTCCCGTAAAATAGAAGACGTCTAGTAGTGGCAACAAAAATCCCATGTTGATAACATAAAGTAAAGTCATCCTTTTCAAATATCCCTACGACAAACGCTAAAATCTTTTCGTCATCCTCTACATATTTTTTCATACTTAATAAAAGTTCATTCATGCATATTCCTCCAAATTCTATTCATTGTTTTAGCACTTGAAAAGAATCCATGGATTATTACAGACCGGTGTAACTCTTTTATAAAGTATGAAACGCGTTTCCTGTCAAAGACATTTCAAAAAATAATCCGTTATGTGATTATACACATAACGGATAAATACTAAACCGTCGAGCGTTCCACAAGTTTATACGGAATTTCCATCTTTTCTTGTTTAGAACCCTCATCACTTACTTGCCTATAAAACATTTCAAAAGCCGTCTTACCTATTCCCTTTAAATTTTGGTCAATGGTTGTCAGTTGTAAAACTTGAGAAATCGGTTGATTATCAAAACCAATAATCGCTAAATCCTCAGGAACTTCAATACCTAATTTTTCAACTTCTGTCATGATCCCAATAGCAACTTCATCTCCTGCCACTATTAATGCTTCAGGAGGATTCTCCATCTCCTTGAATTGATGTGCAACTCTTACACCATCTTCTAACGTAAAGCATTCTGTGAAAATCCGATCTTCCATCACTTCTTCATCTATTAATTGTAGCTGTTGTTTATAAGCATCAAAACGTTTCTTACTACTTGGCCCTAACTTTCTTCCCGTACAATATCCAATCTTCTTATAACCTTTTTCAATAAGGTAACTCATCCCTAATTGAAAGGCATTAAAATGATCTGTATATACACTCGATATGCTTTCAATATCATTATCCTCACAAGCAATAACCGCCCCATACGCTGCATAAGGCTCTATAGTTTCCCACTCATTAGCACGAGAACAAATGATAAGACCGTCTAGTTGCTTTGTTTTCAACATATGTAAACTTTTCATTTCTTCTTTTTTATTGTAGTTCGTTTGACAAAGAAGCACCCTGTAATTATGAGCTAACGCAACTTCCATCATTCCACCCACCATCGCATCAAAAGACGGATGATTAATATAAGGTAAAATCACGCCAACAATATTCGTCTTCCCTTTTGATAAATGAACAGCATTTGCATTTTGCGAGTAATTCAATTTCTCAACTATTTCTAAAACAACTTTCCTTTTTTCTTCACTTACATATGGATGATCATTTAATACCCTCGAAACAGTCGTAACTGAAACCCCAGCCATCTTTGCAATATCTTTAATATTAGCCATACACTCACCTCTACTTTTAACTTAATGAATCACATGAACATATGTCAAATCTTCTCATCATGACACTTTCATTCGTTTTTCTTACAAAAGTGTAATTTTCCTGTAAGCTAATTCGATAGTGACTCTCCGCAACATTTCATATAATTAAGTCAGAAACAGGGCAACAACCATTTGAAAAGGAGCGGATCTATATGATGAACAAAATGAAAACGAACAATTTCTTAAATACAATGAGCTTGGTATTTTCCGCTCTTATCGATGCAAAAGCTGTTGCTTCTACATTAAACAAGTAAGGAGAATGCATTATGAACAACATCACTTTTAATAAATTAGATTTTTTAGGACTAGCTAGCGGCACGGTTCTTCTTACTGCTTTCATTTACGCTGCTACACTATAACTTTGTGTCCCCTTTCCCCTTTATATAAATAATAATAAAAAAGACGACCATCTATACCCGGTCGTCTTTTTTAGCTTTGATTCGGCTGCAAAACTTCCTTTAGTTCTTCAAACTTTGCATTTAATTCATCTGTCATCATCTTCATAGCCGTTTTTCGATCTATTTGTTCTTCAGCATCGATTTGAATTGGGTCTCCAAAAACTAATCGCGCTTTTTTTCCTTTTATCAATTCTTTTATACTTGATGGACCAACATAAGCTGCCGGTATTAACGGAACGTTAGAACGCATCGCAATCGTAACAGCCCCAGCTTTTAGTGAAACGTCTTCTGATGACCTCGTCCCACTCGGGAAAATCCCTACTACTTTTCCTTCTTTTAATAAACGTGATGGAATTTTTAATGTGCTTGGCCCTGGATTCGCACGGTCTACAGGGAATGCATTTACATTTTTAAAAAACCAATTTTTAAATTTCCCTTCAAACAATTCTTTTTTTGCCATGTAATGAATTTGGGTTGGGTACATTCCTGCCGCTAACATTAAAACATCCATAAAACTTGTATGTGTACACGCAACAACGTAAGGGCCACCTTCCGGTAATTTCTCTCTCCCTTGTACTTCTACCTTCCCAGCCATTTTAAATATATATTTCAACGAAAATGTAATTGGTTTATACATTTGTTTCGTTCCTTTCTGAATATCCGAAGTATAATCATTTTCTTACAACGATTATAACACTAAGTTTTAGGAGTTGGTAATAAAAATAAGTATTTATTGTTAAATTTCAATTCTTACAAAAGTGTAATTTTCTTGTAAGCTAATTCGATAGTGGCTCCCTCCACTATCTTATACAATTAAGTCAGAAAGTAACAACAACCATTTGAAAAGGAGCGGATCTATATGATGAACAAAATGAAAACGAACAATTTCTTAAATACAATGTGCATAGTATTTTCCGCTCTTATCGATGCAAAAGCTGTTGCTTCTACATTAAACAAGTAAGGAGAATTTATAATGAATAACATGACTTTTAATAAATTAGATTTTTTAGGACTAGCTAGCGGCTCGATTCTTCTTACTGCTTTTATTTACGCTGCTACGCTTATATAACTTTGTGTCCCCTTTCCCCTTTATATAAATAATAATAGAAAAGACGACCGTCTATGCCCGGTCGTCTTTTTAATTTTTTCTTTCCTTCAAGTCTTTTAAAAGCTGTATCAATTCAGCTTGTTGTTTTATATTTTTACGACCGTTTCGATTAATTGCTGCAAGCTCGCAGGCAACTCCAGCAGCAAAGAAAAACAATAAACTTTCTAACATATAAAATCCTCCAGTTGCCTATTAAACAGCTTGACGCAATTGCTTTTCTTGCAAAATTTGTTTATTTATATTTTCTTCTTTTCTCTGACAAACATTATTACGAATAAGCGCTGCAATAACAAATAATGTTCCTACAATATCAAATGTTGTTATTTTATACCCTTGCATCATCATAATAACTAAAGTAGTAATTGGCACAAAGTTAATAAATAAAATACCATTAATGGATGATAAGATTTTCACACCGTAGTTCCAAGCAAGTAGTGCTACGATACCTGGTAATGTCATCATAAATAACAAATCATACTTCACAATAGAAATCGTTTCCATACTTGGAACAGACACATATCCAAGCACTGTAATGACTACAGTTATAATCCCTGTGACAGTTGTACCCAATACACACGTCAAAGTAGAATAGCGTAATGTTGACCAATCGCTACACGTTTGACCACCCATCGTATAAATTACCCATCCTACAACACCAACAAATATAAATGCTAGCGAAAACATGTTATCTTTCAATGTTAAAAAGAAACTCATATCACCTTTCGTAATAACAAATACAGCCCCTACAAACGCAATAATCATGCTCGTTATCATATATTTCTTCGGCTTTATATTTTTATATCCCCATAAAATACAAATTGAAATCATCGGCATAAGCGCCTCCATAATAGAAGCTACCATTACACCTGATTTTCCCATTAACATTTGTCCTAGAAAAATTAATACATTATATACGGTAAACGCCATTGTTCCAAAAAAGACGAGTAACTTTCCTCTTCCTTCTAAGCGAAATGCTTTCTTTCCTTCTTTCATTAGCAATAATACAATCAGTACAATTGCTACCGCCCCATAACGAATAAACGAAAAATAAAACGGATCTATGTATTCTAGCGCATGATCAGCAACCGGAAACATCGCTCCCCATGACATACTTGCAATTAAACACGCTAAAGCACCTATTATCATTTGACCTTTTCTCACCACAATCCCCCGCTTCTTTCTATTTGCACAAGGAGAATTGTAAAAGAAAAAATATATCACGTAAAATGATTCAAAATGATGTTAACTATCATTTATAATGATAGTTAACATCAAGGGGGAGCATAAAATGGAATTACGAGACTTACAAATCTTCCAAAGCGTTGCCGACCGCGGTAGTGTAAGTGGCGCAGCAAAGGAATTAAATTACGTACAATCAAATGTAACCGTACGTATTAAACAATTAGAAAACGAGCTGAAAACACCTCTCTTTTACCGTCATAAGAGAGGCATGACTTTAACAGCTGAAGGAAGAAAAATGCTCGTTTATGTTCATAAAATTTTGCAAGATGTTGAAGAGCTAAAACAAGTGTTTTTAGATAGTGAAACACCATCTGGCATATTAAAAATTGGTACAGTCGAAACAGTCAGTACATTACCTACCATTTTGTCTTCTTACTATAAAAGCTATCCAAATGTCGATTTATCATTACAAGCCGGTCTAACGGAAGAACTTATTAGAGAAGTACTTGATCATCAATTAGATGGCGCCTTTATATCAGGTCCTATTAAACATCCACTAATTGAACAATACGATGTTAGTACTGAGAAATTAATGCTTGTTACACAAAATAAAGCTTTTCATATAGAAGAATTTACTACGACGCCCCTACTCGTTTTTAATCAAGGATGTGGATACCGTTCCAAGCTTGAACGATGGCTTAAAGATGAAGGTTTGCTACCAAAAAGAATTATGGAATTTAACATATTAGAAACTATATTAAATAGCGTAGCGCTCGGTCTTGGGATTACACTCGTCCCCCAGTCTGCGGTGCAGCACCTTTCTACAGCAGGTAAAGTCCACTGCCATCCAATTCCGGAGAAATACGGCAGTATTTCAACTGTTTTCATACGCCGTAAAGATAGTTACATGACCAATTCGATGCGCAGCTTTTTAAAAACAATTAAAGAGCACCATCATATCAATATGCTTTGAAGGACATTCTTACATGAATGTCTTTTTTTCTTACAAAAGTGTAATCCTCCCGTAAGCTAATTCGATAGTTGCAGGCAGCCATATTTCATATAATTAAGACAGAAAGCAGGGCAACAACAATTCGAAAAGGAGCGGATACGCATGATGAACAAAATGAAATCAAACAAATTTTTCAATACAATGGGCATGGTGCTATCCGCACTTGTCGATGCAAAAGCTGTTGCAACTACATTAAACAAATAAGGAGAGATTATAATGAACAACATTACTTTCAACAAATCAGACTTTATCGGACTTGCAAGTGGAGCTACTCTTCTTACAGCTTTCATTTACACACTTGCTCAAAGTCTTGTTTAACAATTCGTTTCCCCAAACCCCTTTATATATAGAAAAAGCTGCTCGTCTTATAGACAAGCAGCTTTTTAGTTTGTTTCATATATAATTTGGCCTGTTTTCGTAATATCGTATCCGCCAATCGCTTTTAACTCATTATGAAATTCTTCCGATTGCAGAATGTCTTTCATAACTTCAATAAGCTCTTCGTTTTCTTTATTCTTCAAAATTACTAAATCATACTGTTCTTTCATTATCGGAATAAAGTCTACATTTACAATTTGCGAAACCTTTTCTGACCCTACTCCAACATCAGCTTTTTCGTTCGCAACTTGCGAAGCAACACCAAGATGATTTGATTCTTCCCATTCATATCCACTAATATGTTCTTTATTTAACTTTTGAATTCGTAATTGTTCATCCACTAGCACCCTAATACCAGAGCCTTTTTCTCGATTCACAAATTTTATAGAGGATTGGGATATATCAGCCCACGTTTTTATTCCTTTCGGGTTCCCTTTTTGCACATAAAACCCAACATTTCTTGCCAATAAATTAATCATAATACATGGTTGTCCAACTAAAATACGCTTTACGTAAGGAACATTATACGTACCCGTTTCGCCATCAAACAAATGCAGACTAACGATACTTCCTTCTCCTTGGTACATCTTCACTAAACTCGTTAAACTTCCTTGATATGCTCTTAATATATTAGAATTGGGTAAACGATTTTCTATATGTTTTGCCAACATATCTAACGTTAGTTCTTGACCACTAATGATGCGTGTATTCGAGGTACTATTTTCGTCCTTCTTTACAGAATTAACTTGTACCTTCCCTGTTTTCATTTGCTTTATATATTGTTCTAAATCCGTTGCATCAATGCGCATTTGTCTACCAACCCTATAAGAAGGAAGTTCTCCTTTTTTAATTAGGTCGTATACAGTTAATTTTGATACTTTTAATTGCTTTGCTACTTCTTCCGTTGTGTAGGAATGATGATCCATAGACGATTCCTCACTTTCTTCCTTCATTGTAACAAAGAAAAGAATATTTCTCCTAGTTTTTAAAAACAACTA
Source organism: Bacillus sp. FSL H8-0492 (assembly GCF_038006145.1). Lineage (NCBI taxonomy): Bacteria > Bacillati > Bacillota > Bacilli > Caryophanales > Bacillaceae > Bacillus > Bacillus sp. FSL H8-0492. The sequence continues at coordinate 201,425 of NZ_JBBOUP010000001.1, read as the reverse complement.
TATCGTTCAAATTATATTCAATTATAACTAGTTATAATTAGTTATATTTAGTTATAATTAATTTAGTAAACGAAGGGAGATTTTTTATGAACAAATTTACTTTACGATCCATTGGGGTACTTATACTTTCTTTTCTTCTTATATTCAGTGTAGCTTGTTCAAGCGAAGAAAAGTCAGCTGCTAAAGAGGGAAAATCAGTGGAGCTGACTATATCAGCGGCTGCAAGTTTACAAGATTCACTAAAAGAAATTGAAAAACAATATAAAGAGAAAGAACCAAACATTAAACTTTCTTTTAACTTCGGTGCTTCTGGTGCACTTCAACAACAAATCGAACAAGGTGCACCTGCTGATTTATTCTTCTCTGCAGCAGAAGATAAATTCCAAACTCTTGTTAAAAAAGGATTCATTAATGAAAAAGAAGGGAAAAACCTTCTTGGAAATGAACTAGTTCTAGTCGTTCCAAAAGATAGTTCTCTTACAAAATTTCAAGATTTAAAGGATGCCAAAATCAAGAAAATCGCACTTGGTACACCCGAATCTGTACCTGCAGGAAAATATGCAAAAGCTTCTCTCACACATGAAAATCTTTGGAATGACGTTCAAAATAAAATCGTATTTACAAAAGATGTTCGCCAAGTGTTAACATATGTAGAAACAGGTAATGTTGATGCTGGTATTGTATATAAAACAGACGCTCTCGTTTCAGACAAGGTGAAAATTGTAGAGGCGGTAGCGGCTAATTCTCATGAGCCAATCCACTATCCTTTAGGTGTTATAAAGGAATCTAAGCATAAGAAAGAGGCGACTTCATTCTATGAGTATTTGCAATCAAAAGATGCACAATCTATCTTTAAGAAATATGGATTTACAATCCTGCCATAATTGCTATGAGCTTTGATACAATTTTGTCACCTGTCTTTCTATCCTTGCGAGTAGCTGCATGCGCCACCATTATCGTTACGATCTTAGGAACGATTATTGGACGAGCATTAGCGCGCTCCTCGTGGCAATATAAAGTACTACTAGAAACTATTTTCTTATTACCATTGGTGCTTCCACCAACTGTTATCGGCTTTTTTCTAATTATCATTTTTGGAAATAACAGTCCCATTGGAAAGTGGATTGAATCATTATTTCAGCAGTCCATTATGTTTACATCTACTGCTGCTATCATTGCTTCTACAGTCGTTGCATTTCCGCTCATGTATCAATCAGCAAAAACAGGATTTTCCATCGCGAATGTGCAAATTGAAGATGGTGCGCGCGACCTTGGTGCGAGTGAATATCAAGTTTTTCTACACGTTACACTCCCACTTGCATTCCCCGCGCTACTTAGCGGTATGATTTTAAGCTTCGTTCGCGCACTCGGGGAATTTGGTGCTACTTTAATGTTTGCAGGAAATATACCTGGCAAAACACAAACGATTCCAACTGCAATTTATATGGCTATTGATGCAAGTAATATGCAACTCGCTTGGACTCTTGTCATCATAACAATTAGCATGTCATTACTATTTTTATTATGTATTCAAATCATTAACAAGCGAATTACCACTTCCTAAAGCAGTTTTCGACAAAAGCTGCTTTTTTTATTTCCCGAAAAATAAAATGACCTAACTAATGACTGAATTTTATTTCTTATTTAAATATACATTTTATTTGAATTCACTTTCTAAAATAGGTAATTTCCTGTTATTATATGAAAGTGTTTCAAAAAGTGAAGAAATGAAAACGCATTTATATCGTAAGTTCTTCATCCTGTTTTAGCGATCGGTAATCTTCTACTCTATTAGTGGGGCATTACCGATCGTTAGAACGATATGTAATTATATTGGTATAGAAAACCGAAGGGAGTCTTGTAATGGACATTTTATTAGCGCTTCTTCCTGCAATCGCATGGGGAAACATCTTATTAGTAAGCGTAAAAATGGGCGGTGGTGCATATAGCCAAACGGTAGGTATGACAATCGGTGCTCTATTCTTCGCAACAGTTATGTATGTATTTACTCAACCAGCTTTAACAATGACAGTCTTGATTGTTGGTTTTATTTCAGGTTTATTCTGGGCTTTAGGACAAGTAAACCAATTAAAAACAGTTGAAAAACTAGGTGTTTCAACTACTGTAACGATTTCTACTGGTATGCAACTTGTTGCAACTTCTATCTTTGGGGTTATCGCTTTCCGTGAGTGGACTACTACAACAACGATTGTTCTGGGAACGATTGCAATCCTATTAATCGTAGTTGGTGTTGTATTCACATCACTAGATGATAAAGAAAATGCACAGCCACCAGGACAATTGAAAAAGGGACTTCTTACTTTAATTGTTTCTACTTTCGGTTATCTTGTATATGTAATTATTATTCGTTGGTATAACATTGATGGTTGGTCTGCTATTTTACCACAGGCAGTTGGTATGTTCGTTGGTGCGGTTGTACTGACGTCTAAACATAAACCATTTAACAAATATGCAATGCGTAATGCTTTATCTGGTTTACTATGGGGAACAGGAAACTTATTCTTACTTCTTTCATTACCACGTGTCGGAGTAGCGACAAGCTTCCCGTTATCTCAAACTGGAATCGTTATCTCAACATTCGGTGCGATTGTCTTCTTAGGTGAAAAGAAAACAAAACGTCAATTGATCTTTATTGCACTAGGTAGTGTTTTAATTATCGGCGGCGCTGTATTGCTTGGTATGACAAAAGCATAAATTCACACTATATTTAACCCCCCTGAAACGTATATGCTTCAGGGGGGTTTTTGATTACAATTATTTTCTAAATATAATTATTTACACGTTCTCGCTCTTTATGGTTTTTCTTCCATTCTAGCAAGCCATCGATACATAAAAATAGATTAATAATAGCTAATACTAACATGACGTATAAGCCCGTTGAAATATAAATCACAATGCTAACTATGTTATACAAAATCCATAAATGCCAATTTTCTAAGATTTTTCGGCTCAGCATAAATTGAGCTACTAATCCTAATACAGCGTTTAAAGCATCTAAATATGGACTTGTCGATTCTAAATAACGGACTTGATAATATCCCCAACCAATCCAAGCAACTAAAATAAAAAGTATATAAATAATCCATCCTTTCAAATCTAAGCGAACTGTCGGCTTTACCTTCTCCTCTCCACTACGCGCAATCCAGTAATACCAACCGTACACATTAAATATAAATTGGAAGGCTGCTAATATTGCCATTGCGTATAAGCCTTGTGTAGTGAAAATATACAGAAATACCGCAACTGTAATCATCCCAAATAAAAAGTTTGATACCTTTTCCCTTGCAAGCAACCAAACATTAATAATCCCCATAACCGATGCGAAAATTTCAATATAACTTGATCGGATATAGAACCCAACTAATATGCAAATAATACTAGAAATGAGTAAAAAAAGTGGACTTCTAACCATATTTATCTCTCCCCAGATATGTAATAAACTCCCTATCAACAGTATAAGAAATAACTCTTATACTTACTATAAATTTTCTCCTGTAAACCTCCCCACTCATCTATTCCACTTACGATAAGCCGTTTCTTTTTACAAAATTCTCTTAAAAATGGTATCGTTTTTTATAACATATTCTCATCAGAAAGGAATAAAGGATATGCCTAATAAACATCGAATTTTATTTATTGGTGCCGGTCGTATGGCAGAAGCTATATTTGCTGGACTACTTACAACAAGTAAAGAATACATCGAAGAAATTATTGTCTCCAACCGAAGTAACATAGAAAAACTAACGCAATTACAAACTCAATATGATCTATCGATTACAACAGATTGGAAACAGCATATTAAATCTGTAGATACAATCGTTTTAGCAATGCCGCCTGTCGCACATGAACAGCTATTAGCGGATCTATCCCCTCTTCTAACTAATCAATTTGTCGTGACAGTTGCTGCCGGAATCGGACCATCTTATCTAGAAGAAAGACTTCCCCAAGGGACACCTGTTGCTTGGATTATGCCAAATACAGCTGCTGGAATTGGAAAGTCTATCTCCTTATATACGACGGGACATTCTGTAGATGAAACACATCAAGAAACGTTACAACTTCTTTTAAAAGGTATCGGTACCTCACAGTTTTGTACCGAAGAGGAAGTTCACCAACTTACCGCAGTTACTGGTAGTGCACCCGCTTTTCTCTATCACTTTGCTGAAGGTTTAATTGAAGCAACGAAAAGCTATGGTATTGATGAGGAAACAGCAAAACACCTTGTCATTCAAATGATTGCTGGCTCTGCCGCTATGCTCCAGCAAAATCAGGATCCAGCTATGCTCCGCGAACAAGTAACAACACCAGGAGGTTCAACGGCTGAAGGCTTAAAAGTTCTATATGAAAATAATTTTTCAGAAGTCATTCAACAAGCAGTTGAAGCGACCAATAAAAAAGCTAGGGGGAATTAATATGACTTTAACAAGTTTAAACGACTATACAACATTACATAACGGCGTGAAAATGCCTTGGTTCGGCTTGGGTGTTTTTAAAGTTGAAGATGGTATAGAAGTAATTGATTCTGTAAAAGCAGCTATAAAAAATGGATACCGTAGTATCGATACTGCTGCGATATATAAAAACGAAGAAGGCGTTGGACAGGCAATTCAAGAATCTGGTATTCCTCGTGAAGAGTTATTCATCACTTCAAAAGTGTGGAATAGTGATCAAGGTTACGAGTCAACACTACAAGCATTTGAAACTACATTAGAAAAATTAGGTCTAGAATATTTAGATCTATATTTAGTACATTGGCCTGTAAAAGGAAAATACACTGAATCATGGAAAGCTTTAGAGCAGCTTTATAAAGATGGTCGTGTTCGTGCTATCGGTGTGAGTAATTTCCATATTCACCATTTGCAAGACGTATTTGAAATTGCAGAAATTAAACCAATGGTTAACCAAGTGGAATACCACCCACGTTTAGCACAAGAAGAATTACATGCCTTCTGTAAAGAACATAACATCCAGCTTGAGGCTTGGTCACCATTAATGCAGGGGCAGCTACTTAATCACCCAACATTACAAGAAATCGCTACGAAATATAATAAATCGACTGCACAAGTTATTTTACGTTGGGATCTACAAAATGAAGTTGTAACAATCCCTAAGTCTATTAAAGAACACCGCATTATTGAAAATGCAAACATCTTTGACTTTGAATTAAGCTCGGATGATATGAAAGCAATTCAAGCTTTGAATGAAAATCATCGCGTTGGTCCAGATCCAGATAACTTTAACTTCTAGTAGGGAAACCACTGCCATATGCAGTGGTTTTTTTATTTTTAATAAAACTGAAAATTTAAACTATATTCCATTTGATTGACACTTCATTATCTAAGGTGTAAGATTTTGAATTATCAAAGAAACACAAAAATTAATAAAATTTATTTGTTTACTCATTGTATCAAGAGAGGTGGAGGGACTGGCCCTTTGAAACCTCGGCAGCAGGTTCATTTTGAATACTGTGCCACTTCCTGCAAGCTTTGTGCTTGAAAGATAGAATGAGGGACTTCGTTTATATACGGGTGCATAACTTGTACGTAAAAATCCCTCTTTCTCAATACGAAAAGAGGGATTTTTTGTTTTTCATTTCCCTCATCATCATCCAATCTTATTAACTATTTAGGAGGAAAATCAAATGAAAAAGAAGTTTGTACCCGGTATTGCATCAGTTGTAGGAGTAAGTATTTTATTATCTGGTTGCGGTAGTTATAAAAACGAAGCGAGCGGAGCAAATGCAAAAGATGAGGCACCTAGTAAGCAAGTTTTAAACTTATCTTCACCTACTGAGATTCGAACAATGGATACGGCTCGTGCTACAGATACTGATTCTGGTCAAGTAATGAGAAACGTATTTGAAGGTTTATACAATCTTGGTGAAGGTAATAAACCTGTTCCTGGCGTTGCGAAATCTCATGAAGTAAGTGCTGATAAAACGAAATACACATTCCATTTACGAGATTCAAAATGGTCGAACGGCACACCTGTAACAGCGAAAGATTTTGTCTTCGCTTGGCAAAGAGCTGTCGATCCAGCAACAGCTTCTGAATATGCTTTTTTATTCCTGGATATTAAAAACGCTAAAAAAATTAATAGCAAAGAACTCCCATCCGATCAACTTGGTATAAAAGCAGTTGATGACCATACGTTTGAAGTAGAATTAGAGCGCCCTGTTCCGTATTTTATTAGCTTAACGGCGTTCCCAACATTTCTACCAATCAACGAGGAATTCTTTAAAGCACAAGGTGATAAGTACGCTTTAGAAGATAACAAAATCTTGTACAACGGAGCTTTTACACTAAGCGATTGGAAGCATGAACAAAGCTTTAAATTTAAGAAAAACCCTACCTATTGGGATAAAGATAATGTCAAACTCGAAGAAATCAATTTCAACGTTGTGAAAGAGAAATCAACAGAAGTAAATTTATTCGAATCCAAACAATTAGACCGTATAAAACTAACATCTGACTTCGTTGATAAATATAAAAAGGATGCTAACTTTAAAGAACGTCCGAACGTAGGGGTACAGTTTTTACGTATGAATCAGCAAAACAAAGTACTTCAAAACGTTTCTGCACGCCAAGCAATCGATCAAACAATTGATCGAAAATCTTTTGTAAATACGTTATTAAATGATGGCTCTACACCAACCTTTAGTCTCGTGCCGAAAAACTTTGCAAAAGGGCCTGATGGAAAAGACTTCCGTACTGCAAACGGCGATTTAACAAAAGTTGATACAACATCTGCACAAGAATTATGGAAGAAAGCAAAAAAAGAACTTGGTTCTGAAAAGATAACATTAGAATTATTAACAAGTGATGGTGACCTTGAGAAGAAAACTGGTGAGTTCCTAAAAGGACAACTAGAAAAGAATTTAGATGGCTTAACAGTAAATATAAAACCGCAACCACGTAAACAACAAGTTTCACTCTTATTAAAAGGTGACTACGAGATTGGAATTGACGGTTGGAGCCCTGACTTTGCTGATCCAATTACATTCCTTGAACTATTTACGACGAATAATCCTTACAATTTAGATCATTACTCTAATAAAGAGTTTGATGACACAATTGAAAAAGTTAAAACTACCTTGGCTGGTGATGAAAAAGCTCGCTGGGAAGCGTTACTAGCATCAGAAAAAATCTTATTTAAGGACTCTGTTATCGCTCCTCTTTACCAAAAAGGAGAATCTTATTTAGAGCGTTCTTATGTGAAAGGCATTGTGCAAGTAGACTTTGCAGGTCAATTAAACTTCAAATGGGCAAAAATTGAAAAATAAAGTGAAACTTTAATCAGTGGGGGTTCTTCATCCCCCACTGATTATCGGCCCCACCAATCGGGCTTTTACAGGCAGTTGATCCCCCCTAACTTCTTTGCTTTCACTGAATTTTGAGGTGAGGATCTTACTGCCCGTTAATGCGGGATAAAATGCAACTTAGATCATCGTGTTCCCACCCACACCCATTGTTTTTTTAGCAAAATATATTAAAAGTAGATTCCCTAATATGAGGAAATCTGCTTTTTCAATATATTATTCCAAGAAATTAACACTCCACTTTTTATTATTGACATATAGTTCTTTCCAGTGTTAATATTCTAAATAATCAAAGAAACAAAATATTTTACCATCAAAATGTAATGTCTACTAAGTTGAAACATATAACGATAGATTATAGTTCAACATGTATATACATATAGAATACCTGATTACCTATATACACATATTTATAATAGGTTTTCTCTCCTTCTATAGCTACACTTCAAGACATGGACATTATGACGTTACGAACAACACATTTAGGGAGGAAAGAACAATGAAGAAAAAAGTTGTACCTGTTGTTGCATCTGTTTTAGGGGCAAGTCTACTACTAACTGCTTGCGGGGGAAATAAAGATAATGCAGGCGGAGCAAAAGCGAACGATAAAGCACCTGATAAACAAGCGATTAACTTATCATTTGCTTCAGAAATTCCAACAATGGATGTTGCAAAAGCGACGGATGGAGAATCCATGAATGTAATGAGAAATGTTTTTGAAGGTTTGTATGCAATGGGAGAAGATAATAAACCAATCCCTGGTGTCGCTGAGTCAGTTGACATTAGTCCCGATAAAACAAAATATACATTCCATCTTCGTGATTCGAAATGGTCAAACGGTACTCCTGTTACAGCAAAAGATTTTATTTTCGCTTGGCAACGTGCCGTTAACCCTGAAACAGCTGCTGAATATGCATTCTTATTCTTTGATATAAAAAATGCGAAACAAATAAACCAAAAAGAAGTAGCAATCGATCAATTAGGCGTTAAAGCTCTTGACGATAAAACTTTAGAAGTACAACTGGACCGCCCTGTTCCCTACTTCTTAAGCTTAACGACATTTGCAACATTCTTACCAATCAATGAAGAGTATTTAAAATCTCAAGGTGATAAATACGGTTTAGAAACGAATCATTTAATTTACAACGGGGCTTTCACATTAGATAACTGGAAACATGAACAAAGCTTCCAATTGAAGAAGAACCCTAACTATTGGGATGCTAAAACTGTAAAACTAGAAGAAATCAACTTCAATGTCGTTAAAGATAAATCTACAGAAGTTAACTTATATGATTCAGGACAAATTGATCGTGTTGCTTTAACTGCGGAGTTTGTTGATAAGTATAAGAACGATTCCAACTTCAAGGAACGCGCTGAAGTAGGTATTCAATTCTTACGACTAAATCAAAAAAATGCAGTATTAAAGAATCAACATGCACGTCTTGCTATTAACGAAGCAATGAATAAGAAAGCTTACGTAGAAACAATTTTAAATAACGGTGCAATCCCAGCAGAAGGAATGGTTCCTGCGAAATTCGCAAAAAGTCCAGACGGTAATGACTTCCGTAAAGAGAATGGAAATCTAGTCAAAGATGATGTGAAATCTGCAAAAGAAAACTGGAAAAAAGCGAAACAAGAACTTGGTACTGACAAAGTAACAATTGAACTATTAACAAGTGATAATGCTTTAGCTAAGAAAACTGGTGAATATTTAAAAGGTGAATTAGAAAAGAATCTAGATGGATTAACAGTGAATTTAAAACCTCAACCACGTAAACAACAGTTAAAACTACTATTAAGTGGTGATTACGAAATCGGAATCGATGGCTGGGGCCCTGACTTCGCGGATCCTATTACATTCTTAGATCTATTCACAACAGATAGTGCTTATAACTTCGATAAATACTCTAACAAAGAGTACGACGAGCTAATTCATAAAGTGAAAACAGATTTAGCTGGCGATGAAAAAGCACGCTGGGAAGCAATGAAGCAAGCTGAAAAAATCTTATTACAAGATGGTGCTGTCGCTCCTTTATACCAACAAGGTCGCTCTTACTTACAACGCTCTTTCATTAAAGGACTTGTAACAACTGACTTCGGCGGTGAATTTAACTACAAGTGGACAGAAGTTGCAAAATAATAAACGCTAGTAAAAAAGGTATCCCACGAAGGATACCTTTTTTACTTTATGCTTCTTTAACTACAGAACTTCCCCTCTTTACTATCCCTTTTATACCTATAGTGATTCCCGCTACCAATTGTGTAACTAGTATAATAAGTAATAATGAAATAATATTTTCCTCCAAACTAACTCCGCCGAATATTATTGTATAATAACCCATTGGCTGCGTATGTTGCGGGAAATAATCCCAAACGGCAAACCTGTTTTTCCAATGCAGTGATAAATACATATGTATTAATACTAAGAAGACTAAAAGGACGATTATCAACTCTCTTCATAGCTCTCTTTTTGTATTGAACCAAAACTCATCATAAATATAACCATAAATATCAAATATGTTCTCCACGTCAAAGAAGGTATATGCCCTGACCAAAGATAACTAATTAAATAGTTGATTCCCATAATACACGACGATACTACTAAACTAATACTTATCAATTTCACATATTTGAGCATATCTTTTCTCCTTACTTTTTAATTTTCTATTTCTTCAAATTGCAGATTCACCGGCTCTTCTAGGAGTGTTTCATAAAAGTTTTCTGCCAAATCTGTTGAAGGAATTTTTTCATCCACTTCATCAAATCGAATACTATCTAACCAGACACAACCTTCTCCTGATAATAAAACACCAAATGCAATACCAAGTGCTTCTTCTTTTATATCTAGTACAACCGAGTATGATTGCCAGTTATTCGTATTTTTAATTGGACGATTTTGCATGTTATCCATAGCAATAGGCTCTGTATCTTTTCCGTCTACTCGCATCCACAATCCTGCCCAGTCTTTTACATTCTCACTCTTAATAAATGCTGTTAAACGCAACCTCTTACCTACATATTTATCTGCTCGGAACATTTGCATTAATGTTGAAAAGCCTCCATGCGTAACGTTCTCTTTTGCTTTTATGTATGCAGATACTTTTCCTTGATGAACAACTTCATAATCTAAACCCATTTCATATTCAGCAGGATGACTTCCGCTTAATACCCATCCTTTTGGTATACCTTTTTCCATTGAAACACCCTCTCTTTCTATATAAAATGACTGGAAATACTTTCGATATTTTTTTGGTGGTAATTGAAACATTCTTTTAAAAGCTCTAGTAAATGCCTCTTGTGAGGAAAAACCATATTGCACTGCAATATCAATGACTGCTCTTTCAGTCGATACTAAAGCCTGTGCAGCATGAGTTAATCTTCTCTTACGAACATAATCCGTTACACTCATCCCAATATAACTTTGAAAAATACGATGAAAATGGTACATCGATACTGCACCGTGAAATGCCACTCTTTCTGTTGTAAGCTCTTCATGTAAATGATTCTCTATATATTCGATTGCTTTTTTTATCATCTCTTTATATTCTTCATGCATTTCAGTACCTCCTTACAACTTAAATTTACCATATACATACAAATCATTTTTGATTTAAATTGCGCATTTACCCTTGAAGCTGCGAGAAAATAATTTATTTTCAACACATACATAATTACATGATTTTGGGAAAAACTTGTATAGAACAAATTTACATAAGGAGGAATTTATAATGAGAATTTTACTATCAATTTTATTAGCTCTTATGCTAGTACCTGCATTAACAGGATGTAAAGCTCCTGCAAAAGAAGATACAACTTCTAATAAAAAGACTACAGAAGAGGCAAAAAACGAAGCTCCTGCTGATTTAAAGCTAAATTTCAATGAATTCGATTTAAAAGCGGACTATCAAGATACAAAGAAAGACTACGAAGCTGATTATAAAAATGTAGCAGCCGATAAAAAAATGGAAGCAAAAGTTGAAGACCATAAAGCAGATGTAAAATTAACAGGCGACGAGGCTATTACAAAATTAAGCCCACTTCTACAAGAATTAAAATTTGATAAAGATACTCCTGACCAAGAAGTAATCGATCAAGTAGTAAATGTATTCAAACTTGATAAAGACTATCAAAAATTCGCTTTAGAAGTTGTCTTCTCTGACGGAACGAAAAAAGAATATAAAAGAGAAATAAAATAAAGAAGTAGGCGGTTGCCTACTTCTTTATTTTTTAATTTTTACGTATCTTAGTTCTGGACTAGAACCGATAATGAATTGGACGCCAGATACTGATGATTTTTGTAAATACGAAGAGCTTGGGAAAATAATTGGGATTAATGGTGTATCATCAAACATAATATCTTCTGCTTTATGCAATAGGTCAAAGCGCTTATCTTCGTTTTGTTCAACTTCTGCTTCTTTTACTAAAGCGTCAAATTCTTTATTATGCCATTTTGCATAGTTGTTTGGACCATCACCTGCATATAAATCTAGTTTAGTAATTGGATCTAATAGAGAGCCGCCCCATCCCATATAAGCTAATTGGAAATCACTTTGCTTGTATGTGTCGATGTAACTCTTCCACTCTTTATTCTCTAATTTAATATCTACACCAAGGTTTTTCTTAAACATTTCCTGCATTGCTTCTGCTACTTTTTTATGTTGTGTATCTGTAGTGAATTTTAATGTTACTTCAGGTAATGTAGACCAACCTTGCTCTTTCATGCCCTCTTCTAATAATTTTTTCGCTTCTGCTGAATCGAATTTTACGTAATCACCTTTTTCTTTACGGAAATCACGACCACCTTGTGTTTTTGCTCCTTCTGGAACAAAAGCATATGCTTCTTGTGCATTATTTTTATACAGTTTTTCAACGATAAACTTACGATCAACCGCTAATGAAAATGCTTTACGTACCTTTGCATTTGTAAACGGCTCTTTTTCTACGTTAAACGAATAAATATAAGATGAGAATCCTGCAACACGCTTATATTCTTTGTTTCCTTTTTCTTTTTCAATCATCTCTTGTGGTAAGCTACTTAGTAAATCTAATTCTTTTGACTTGTACAATTGGTACGCTGTTTTAGAATCTGGAATAATACGAAACTCAATTTCTTTTAATGTTACCTTTTTATCATAGTATTCTTTATTTTTTTGTACTGTAATAGCTTGGTTATGCTTCCATTCCTTTAACGTGAATGGTCCGTTCGTAATTAACTCTTTTGGATCTGTTTTTAATTTATTATTATCATCAATTGATTTTTTAGATAATGGAATAAATAATGAACTTACTAATTTTTGTTTAATAGAAGCAACTGGGTGCTCAAGTGTTACCTTTAATGTTTGAGGATCAACGACTTGAATACCAACTTGTCCTTCTTCACCTTTTCCAGTATTATATGCCTCTGCTCCTTTAATAAAGTACATTTCTGTCCCATTCATAGAACCCGTTTTCGGATTTAATAATCGCTTCCATGCAAATTCAAAATCATTTGCTGTAATAGGAGAACCATCTGACCATTTAATATCTTTCTTTAAATGGATTGTATATTCAGTTCCATCTGCATTTACTTCTTCTTTCTCTGCCAATTCATTTTGATATTTCCCATCACTATCTTGCGTATATAAGCTTGAGAATAAATGTCCAATTACATAACCTGACGTGCTATCTGTCGCAATGGCAGAATCAAGCGTATACGGATCACTGCTAATATTCGTTACTAATCGATCCCCTTCTCCCTTACCAGCACTCGCCTTTTGCGTCTCTTTCTTACCACAAGCAACAGAAGTTATTGCTAAAACAGTCATAATGACAAATAATAAAAACTTCTTCATCCTACATTCTCCTTTAACCTGAAATTTTTGGTGTTGATGCTAATAATGTTTTTGTATAAGAATGTTGTGGATTACGGAATACTTCGTCCGTATATCCAAATTCAACAAGTTCTCCTTTGTATAAGACAGCCACTTTTTCACATAAATAGTGAACCATCGGTAAATCATGTGCGATAAATAAATATGTATAGCCTTGTTCCTTTTGAATCTTTTGCAGTAAATGTACAATTTGGATTTGCAGTGAAACATCTAATGCTGAAATTGGTTCATCAAGGATTAATACTTCTGGCTCACATAATAGCGCTCTTGCAATGGCAATACGTTGACGTTGTCCTCCGCTAAATTCGTGTGGATAGCGATCAATATATCGTCTATCTAATCCAACACGCTCTAGTGCATCACCTGCGACCTTATCTTTCAATCCTTTATCGCCTAAACCGAATGAAATATAGCCTTCTGTTACAATATCGCGTACTTTCCAGCGCGGATTTAATGCAGCTGTGGAATCTTGAAAAATGAACTGTACTTTCTGTAAGAAATCCCGCTTATGAGCTGACTTCAGCTTGTGAACAACTTGACCGTTATAATCAATTTCACCAGACGTTGGACGCTCGATCCCAGCTATGAGCTTACCAAGTGTTGTCTTTCCAGAACCACTTTCTCCAATAATGCCAAGCGTTGTTCCTTTTGGGATAGAAAGTGATATACCTTTTAACGCTGCGATTTCTTTATTTTTACTTCCATACGTTTTCGTTACTTGCTTTACAGTAATTAAATCTGTCGTCATGAGGCATTCACCCTCTCTTTTGATTTCGCTTTATTATGCTCCAGAATATGCTGCCAGCAATGTGAACTATGCTCCTCAGAATATGTTGTTCTCTCTGGGAAGCGATGAATACATTCTTTTATCGCTACAGGACAACGATTCACAAACGGGCATCCAAAACTATTTAACGTTTCAATTGAAGGTGTTGTTCCCTCAATTGCTCTAAGTACCTTTTCTGAATCATCCATATTCGGAATTGCTTGCAATAAACTTTTTGTGTAAGGGTGCTTAGGTGAGCCAATTACTTCTTGAATCGTTCCTTTTTCAACAACACGTCCCCCGTACATAACTACTACTCGGTCAGCTACTTCACGTACAAGTGCCAAATCATGTGTAATTAATAAAATACTCGTATTTTGTTTTTCCTTTCTTTCTTTTAACAACTCCATAATTTGCTTTTGAATCGTTACATCTAATGCTGTTGTAGGTTCATCTGCAATAACGAGCTTCGGGTGACAAGCAAATGCAATTGCTAAACAAATACGCTGCCTCATACCTCCGCTCAACTGATACGGGTATTGTTCAAAGCGTTTCTCTGCTTCATGTATCCCTAAATCATTTAGTAAGTTAATTGCAATTTCTTTTGCCTCTTTCTTCGATTTCTTTTCATGCTGCACAATTACTTCTGTAATTTGCCTTCCGACCTTCATCGTCGGATTTAAAGATGAAAGCGGGTCTTGAAAGATAAAGGAAATATCTTTCCCGCGAATTTGATTCCATTCTGATTCTTGTAAATCCGTTAATTCCTTTGATTGGAAAGATATATTTCCATCATCAATATGAATCGATTCTTGATTTAAGCCGATAATTGATTGTGCTGTAACACTTTTCCCTGAACCACTTTCTCCGACAAGTGCAACTATTTCACCTTCGTTAATAGAAAAGGAAACATGCTTCACAATTGCTTGCTTACTATTCTCTTTTTCAACGGCCAACGTTACGTTTTCTAAAGATAAGATTTGTGCCATGTTTTTTCTCCTTTCGATTACGTTTTACGATTTTCGGATCAATCGCATCTTGCAAACCATCACCAATCGCATTAAATGCGAACATGATGAGTGCAATCATAATTGCCGGGAAGAAAAGTTGCCACCACTCTCCGCTTAGTAATGTCCCGAGTGCATCGTTTGTCATCGTGCCCCAGCTCGCTGCTGGTGATTGTACTCCAAGTCCGATAAAACTTAAAAATGATTCTGAGAAAATAGCTGCTGGAATTGTAAATGATAAATTTACGATAATAATCCCTGTTAAGTTTGGAATTAAATGTCCGTATATAATTTTCATATGAGGTGTACCTAATCGCTCTGCTGCAATAACAAATTCTCTTTGTTTCAATGAAAGTACTTGCGCCCGAATGAGACGTGCCATGCCAATCCATCCCGTTAACGCAAGAGCTATAATAATTGTAAAAAGTCCTGGTTTCATAATGATTAATAGTAAAATAACAATCAGTAAATATGGGATACCGTATAACACTTCAATCCCTCTTATAATCCACTCATCAATTAACGTTCCAAGACGATTACGTCCTCTCACATATCCACTAAAGCCACCGATAAGTACACCAAGCCCTATATCAAGAACGGCCGCTACTAATCCAACTACTAATGAAATTTTCCCACCAGCCCAAGTACGTGCCCAAATATCTCTCCCTAAATCGTCTGTTCCGAACCAATGCTCACTACTAGGCGGTAAATTAGTTGCTTCTTTTACTTGTTCACTCGCAGTAAATGGCGTTAAACTTTCGCCAATAAGCGAGAAAACAATAATTAGTAATAACGTCACTGCCCCTAAAACTGCTATAGGGTTTGATATAAACTTGTGAAACACTTCCTTTTTCCGGCTAATCGTTTGCTGATCTTTATTTATCGTTAATTCTTTTTTCTCTTCATTCGTTAATAACTGGTCATTAATTTCATAAGCCCCCATTTAAACATTCCCCTCCTTACGTAATAGAACGAATGCGCGGATCAACAATACGATGAATGATATCTGTAATAAAAATACATACAATTAATAGCGCACTATAGAAAATGGTTGTTCCCATAATTACTGGATAATCTCGGTTAAAAATACTATCTACAAAATATTTTCCTAAACCAGGAATTGAAAAGATTTTTTCAATAACGAAAGTTCCTGTTAAAAGTCCAGCCATTAATGGGCCAACAAATGTAAGTACCGGAACAATTGCATTTCGAAGAGCATGTCTTATAATGATTTTCTTAATTGGTATACCTTTCGCTCTCGCTAGCTTAATATAATCACTCTGCAATACTTCAATCATATTAGAGCGAACAAACCTTGTAATAACCGCGATTGGTCCTAACGCTAATGCGAAGGAAGGCAATACAGTATGCTCGAAGGTTCCCCAAGACGCCACTGGTAGTAATTCAAATTGGATGGCGAATACTTGTATAAATAGTGGCGCTAAAATAAAACTAGGAATTGAAATACCGAGAATCGCAAGCAAGCTCACACTATAATCAATCACTTTCCCATGATATAGCGCGGCAAATGTACCTGCGGCAATTCCGACTAACAATGAAATAACAAGTGCTTGTAAACCAATAATTGCCGATGGTCCAAAACCAGTTGTTATAATTTCCGATACACCTTGACCTGTCGATTGAACAGATTCACCAAAATCAAAATGAACTACCCCATCCAAATAAGCAACATACTGATTCCATAACGGTTCATCCAGGTGATACTTCGCTCTCATGTTTTGTATCACTTCTTCAGGAAAGATTTTCGCATCTGACGAAAATGGATCACCTGGAATAATATGCATAATTAAAAATGTTACTGTCGTAATAACCCATAGTGTAAATACCATAACCGATAGTTTTTTAATAACATACACTTCAATAACCCCCTAAACGCATAAATTTACTTTGTTTTATTAACGTATTTTTCCCATTACTTCCTTTTCTCTTCCTAGAATACAAAAAGCCTTGATCTTAAAAAATAAGATCAAGGCTTAATAAACAAGGGCCCATCACTTATCTTTCAAGACTTGCTTGCTGGAATTAGCACGGTGTTCCTGTTACAGAACCCGCTGCTGAGGTGTCATAGGGCCAGTCCCTCTACCTCTCTGGATAAGTAAATTGCTATATTATTATTTGGTTCAAATTGTATATTTTGAATTATAATTCTGAAAAAATGAAAAGTCAATCAAATTGGGTATATTTAGAAAAATCAGTTTTTAATAGCGTTATTTCTTAAAATCACTACTTTAGCTTATAATAAAATTAATTACTTTAAAGGAGTTATAAAATGGATCCACTACTTCTGGCTACTATAGGATTGCCATTAACAATCGTCATACTCGTCATCATCGGCTTCTATAAACTCTTCATTAAAAAGAAAAGCATCACTTCTTTTTACACTCCATTCGATAATATTACTGGACAAACAATTTCAGAATTTCACGAAGAACAGAAGATATTAGTATCCGAGGATGAAGACGGAGATGGTAAAAAGAAAAAATAACCTTGCACACGCAAGGTTATTTTTTCGCTTCTGTTTGAAAACGTTTATAGTATGTCGATGCTGTTGCAAAATTAATTTCTATATCACGAATTAATGATGAATCTTCTTCTTTAGCTAACTTCTGTAATTTTTTCATCGCTTGTTCCGATTCATTCAAGAAACCAACATATACCTCATGTTCTTGCTCTTTCGACTTTGGAACACGAATTTCTTTACGTATATTATCAATATCTTCTAACATGCTCGTTGTTACCTTTTGCACATCTTCTTTATATGTAGCATTCGTTATTTCCTTACCGCCCTTTTCTTTTGCCACTTCAAATAACTGTAACGCCTTATTAATTTCTTTATTTATTTTCGCATCATATTTTTCATGTACTGCGCTGTATTCTTTCATTTCTTCTGTTTGCTCAGTGGATTGCTCTACCTTTTCTTTCGGTTCTTTCGTATCTTTATTTCCATTACATCCTGCTAGAAGGATCATACTTCCCATTACAGCAATACCCAAAACCTTCTTCATCTCGAATTCTCCTTTTATCTACAGCTACTACTAATTATAGTTTCTTTTATCTCCACTTGTTATTATACCGAGAACGCCCCACTTTTTACACTTAAGACGATATCTTAATATACATACCAACATTTTTGTCACAGTATCGTCACTTTATGCAAATAACTTTTGCATCACTTTACTACATCACCTTACAAAACTGTAAGCACACATAGAGAACAAACCATGCTAGACTTACATATGCATAAAGCAAGCGTAGTTCAGTTTGTAAGGAGAATCATCAATGTACAATACAATACCCTTTATGGGCGAAGATATTCGCGTCCTTATTCGCGAAAAGTCACTTCATATTGAAAATACAGAGAGCCTTCGCCGCGTATTAAAGAAGAAGCATGCTCCATTTAAGCTGGCCCAATATTTAAAGAAACAACATATAAATCAATTTCATACTGTGCTAAATATATCCGATAAATCTTTAACAATCGAGATTATCGGTCATGTCTACATTGGAAATTTTGCAGATGTCTTAAAAGAAATTCCACGCATACCGAAGATTGCTCCTATTATCGTTGAGAGGGCATATAGAATTACAGATCATACTGATATTATTGATTGCGGGGAGAAAGAGGTCGACAGTAACCGCTGGGTATGGGATAAACTCGCTTTCTTATATGATGCGATCATGAATAATATGTATGAGTTATTTCAAAGAAATGAAAAAAAGAGCTGATTCAAAGAAATGTTTGAATCAGCTCTTTTGTATTAAGCCTCTAACTTTTTATTTTGTTGCAGTTCAAACTGCTTCTCACTTCTTCTAGCCATAAATAGATAACATAATACAGCACCAATTTCACAAAGAGCTATAACAACACCCATAGGAAGTGCTGTATTGCTTCCACCAATACCTACTAGCGGTGCTACAAGTGCTCCTGAAATGAACTGTAATAAACCTAGTAAAGCTGATGCTGTTCCTGCTGCTTGTTTTTGATTTCTCATCGCTAACGAGAAGCCGGTTGTTGATACAACCCCAACACTTGATACAACAAGAAATAGCGAGCATAAAACACCGATTAGCCCTATTCCAAGTGCGATTGTAAGTAGTAATGATAGACCGCCAACAGCCGCAATAATAATACCAGCAACAAATAAAGTTTTCTCATTAACTTTCCCTGCTAAGCGGCCAGTAACTTGGCTAGCAATAATAATACCGATACCGTTAATCGCAAAGAATAAGCTAAATTGCTGTGGTGATGCCCCGTATATGTTCTGCAACACGAACGGTGAACCAGAAATATAAGCAAACATTGCAGCTGTTACTAATCCTTGCGACAATGCATACCCCATAAATAAACGATCTTTCAGAAGCTTTCCGTATGTTGCAAGCGTTCCTGATAATCCACCTGTCTCTCTTTCTTCAGGAGGTAATGTTTCACGTAATACGAAAGTAGCTGATATTAGCATGAATACACTAATTGCTCCAAGAACGATAAAAACGCCGCGCCATGATGTGAACTGTAATAATTGCCCTCCAATAATCGGTGCCAAAATAGGCGCTGCTCCGTTTACTAACATAAGCAGTGAGAAAAACTTCGTCATTTCAGAACCTGAATACATATCACGTACCATTGCACGTGATATAACGATACCAGCAGATCCTGAAGCACCTTGTAAGAAACGTAAAAGCACTAAACTCCAAATCGATGGTGCAACAGCACAAAGTAAAGAAGAAGCAACATAAATAATAAGAGCGATAATAAGAGGTTTGCGTCTTCCGTAAATGTCACTAATTGAACCAATAAATAACTGCCCTACTGAAAGCCCAAGCAGACAAGCAGTTAATGTAAGCTGCGCGAGGGATGCACCCGTTTGTAAATCATCCGTTAACTTTGGTAAAGAAGGCAAATACATATCAATAGATAATGGCCCAATTGCCGTAAGTGTCCCTAATACAAGAATCATCCATAACCTGTTTGTCTTTACAGGTTTATATATTTCGTGATTAACTCCATTCACTTTTTCCATTCACCCTTTCATATAAACACTTAATCGTAACAATTATAGTTACAACATGAATATACGTCAAGTATACCGTATTTTCCTGTTTAATAATGTAAAAAAAGCGATAGAATCTCTATCGCTTTACTTTTTCAAATTACTATTTGTAAATTTAGATACAGATGCCATCATTTCTCCTGTGTCTAAATATGTGATTTGAATTGGATCTCCTACTTCTGTAAACATTGCATATGGGAATTTCTTCGCCGGTACCATGAATACTTTTTGCTCGTTTTCTAATAGTACGTACACAATCGTATTTTCACCTGATTTTTCTTTATACACACGTTGTACAGTACCTTCTTTTTGCGCTTCTTTCCCATTTGAAGTCGGTCTAAATGAATCACCACTTCCGCTCAGCGCATTTTTATAATTCTCAAGTGCTTCTTTTTGCGTTGAACCTGTTGCAAACACTTTTGCATTAGAAGCATATATGACAGTATGAGCACGTACTAATCCGCCGTCATCAATAACCGGTACAATCCAAGAAGGTTTACCGTATACGTTATAAATAACCGGCATTGTTCCGTGCCATTTCTCTCTCTTAAAGGAATTATCCACTACTTCTGTAGCAGCCGAACCATCCATAATTCCCTTTACTTCTTTTCCGTTATAGTAATACAACTTACCTGTACGCGCATCAATAAGCGAATAGCCTAGTGCAGAATCTACTCCTTCTTTCGGAGAGGTGAAATCAGTAAAATAATATAACGTTCCATCCTTACCGAAGATTGGTGTAACTCCTTCTTTCGTTCCCCACTCAGTCGGAATCTTCATATCCGTTTGTGAGAATTTTGTATTCCAAAATCCGTGAATATATTTACCAAAATACGTATTTAATGTAGATGCAGTCTCGTGATTTAATACGCCATCAACGAATTTAGGTGCCTTTCCTTTGTCGTATCTTTTCACTTCACCTGTTTGTGCGTCTACTACTACAACACCTTCTACTTCAAATCCAGATCTTCCTGAAATAAATTCACCATACGTCATTGTATAATACGGTTTCCCTTTATCATCAACTTCAAATTTTGGTTTCCCTTTAAAAACTAAATCTGGCTCTGCTTTTCGAACGACACGTTCTAATTTATTACCGAAAAACATGCTTGGCACATATTTCATTTTATAACCAAGGTGCAGTTTCGCTTCCGCATCAGGATTCGTACCTGACATCGTTACGTACCCTGGAATTGTCTCAGCTTTACGTGCTTTAAAAAATCCTGAAACTTCAATTGGTGCTACATATAAGGCCTCTCCATTTACCATTTGTGGCGTTAATTCTCCTAGCTCAAAATAAGCTACTTTCGGAATATCCCCAAATACTTTTTTCATCTTATTCTCCGCTGTCTTTGGCGGCACTGTAAACGGCTGATCATTTTCAGTAAATGGCTCTGAAATATCTTTCTCGATCTTCATAACAGAATCATATTTTTTTTGCGTGATTACTATATCGTGCAAATAACCAAAATAGCCGTAACTTGCGAGTAAAACAAACATTAGAAGTCCCTTTAACGTACCTTCTAATTTCCCTACCTGCTCTTGTGAGAATAAAACAAGCCCAATTAAAATCGCTACTGCAACAGAATAATGAGTAAGAATAGAATCTGCTCGATCATCAATTAGCCAGAAATATTCATAGATTGCAATACCTATCCAAAATAAAACAGGAATAACTAAAATAGATGATTTCTTACCCTTTACAACTTTCTCATTTCCTCCTTTATCCACCGCGCGAATTTTATTACCGCTTCTAGTCCATGGAATCAAAAACAAAGTGAGAATAGCTAAAACTATAAATTTCATCAAAGGCAATGTCCCCTTTTCTTTTGTCTTCTCCATAAGTATAACAAATAAAGGGTAATCAGGTAAAAATGGGAATGGAAATACTTTTAATTACTTATCACCGCGGCTTAATACAAATCCACTAACTACATATAAAACTGAAGCAATGTAAAAAATAGTCCCTATCGTAAAGAAATCCACTAGGTAACCAGTTGCAATTATAGCTACTCCGCCCCCAATTGATGTCCATACATGGTATTTTCCAATTTCGTAACCAGCTTCCTTATGCGCTACCTTTCGTGCTAACGATGTCTTCTCCGTATTACGCTGCACAGCACCTAAAATACCCATTAAAATTTGGAGAATGTATACATGCCAAACTTCTGTTGCAATAGGGAAAAAAAGCATTAATATAGCCATGGACCATGCGTATATAATTAATAACTTTCTATCACCTACCCTATCAGAGATTCTTCCAACTAACGGATATACTAGAGCTGAAGTTAAGGCAAATAAGCCGTACGCCCAGCCAAATTGCGAGAAACTATTTCCTACATTTCGAAGCAATAGTATATAAAAAGGAAATACCATACTACCCGCCATCATAATAATGCTTTGTGAGGCTACAAATCTTCTATATGTCATTTGCTATACTCCTTATAAAATAAATTCACAAACCTTTCCTCTGGGTCTACTTCCTTCTTCTTCTGAAGGAATTCTTCTATGCGAGGATACGCTTTCTTTAGTTGCTCCTTTTCCGGATAAGAATAATACGGTAAATAATAACTTCCATTATGCTTTAACGTAACATCAATCATCTTTTGAATGACCACTTTTGTTTTCTTTATTTCATCTTCAGAACGCCCTTGATTAATTAGAAGCACAAGCGCAAACATATCATCTTTCGCATAAGATAGCACCGCATTCTCATTCTTTTCTACATAGCGGATTGTAATGTTAAGAAGGTTTAATTCCTCTTCATTTAAAACGCTTCGCAAATCATCTATATACGCTGCAAAACCATCTATCGGTACAAAGTACTCTTGTAAAACTTCGGTCAAGTTTGGATTATCGTATTCCATAAAAGTACTATCAGATCTCATTACGTTATTTCGCGTTTCGTACTTACCATCTGTACGTTCAAAATAACTTCTTTGTATGTCCCAAAATGCGCCCTTTCCCCAGTCACTATAACGTGATAACCCGAGCAAAAATTTCGGCGCAGCTATAATATTTTCTTCTTTTAATTTGCTGTACTCTTTCAACTTCTGTTGATCTTCTGCCAGTACATAATCTGTCACATACATCTCTTTTAAAAATGAATTTGGGGCAACAGAAATACGTGCTAAATGCATACGTATATTCTCATCCCTTCGCACTTTATTCTTAAAGTATGAAGAGTATTCTTTATAATCTAGTACTTTCGTATGCGTTTCATACAATTCATCGTTTGTTAACTGTAGCGTCACATCTAAAATCACACCAAATAATCCATATCCCCCAATTACATACGGAAACAAGTCAGCATTTTCTTCTCTATTTACATTACGCACCGTACCATCTGCCATTAACAATCTGAACGACTCTACTGTATCAATCAATGCTTCATGACGAATATCACGCCCATGTACATTTACACTTAATGAACCACCAACAGTAAAAATATTTTGAGATTGCATCACTTGAACTGCAAGACCATATGGATTGATTTTCTTTTGAATGTCATTCCATGTGACACCGCTTTGCACCCTAATCCTCTTTTTCTCCGGATCGAATTCTAATATTTCATTATATCCTTTCATATCAAGCATCGTACCGTTCGGATAATACGTCTGTCCGCCTTGGCTATGTTGCATACCTGCAATAGAAATCTTCTCTCCAGAAACATTTGCATCTTGCACTAACTGTTTTAATGAACGTTCATCCTCAGCATTTTCAACACGTTTAATTTTCGTTGGAAGCAACTTCCCTACATCGCTCATAATAGGATGTTCTAGTTGCTCTTTATATGTATTTATAGATGTCGCAAGCAACACTGTATAAGCTACAATGACCACCGCTATCTTTCTTTTTTTCAAATGACACTCTCCTCTTCCACAGTTTTCTCTCTTCATATTGTACCTATTTTCCTAAGAAGAAAGTATAAAAAAGAGAGGGCACCTTATTTTAGGTCCCCCCTGATCAAAACTGTTACTTTGCTGCCGGCAATTGTATTGGGTCAAACTTTTCGTACGACGTATATTTTGCATTCATAATAATGTGTGCCTTATCCTTACCATTACTACTCATAATCATATCTATCTTCGCTGATTCATATTTAAAATCTTTTGTAATGATATATTCTGCATCCACTTCTTCTATCTTCGCATTTTGTGCTTGTAACATTTTCTTCTGCGTTTCATCCATGCTAGTTAACATACTTTCTGTTTCTTGCCCTTTTAATGTAAATTTCAATTTATATTTATCTCCGCTTTTCTCCATCTTCATTTTATCTAAAACTACTGCTGGTACTTCTAAATTATCTATAATATCTTGAGTCGCTTTCATTCCACCAGCGTTTAATTGCTCCTCTGGTACGGTTATAACTTCTCCTGTATTAGGGTTTTTCACCTCACCAGCAACTTTACCATCCACAGTATACACTACAACATCTGTACCAGAAATATTCATTTCAGAACGAGAATTCTTTGTCTTTGGCTCTAATTGCATTTTAGCCTTTAATATATCCATCTCTGTTCCCTCAGCTTTTAACCCTACATCATATGTCATCATTACATTTTCTTCATTTTTAAAAGCTTCGTTCGTTTTCTTGAAAACATCCTTCGCTTCTAATTCCTTTTCTTTTTGAACTGATTCTTTTTTCGGTTCATCCGTCTTTGTTGTTTTCTCATTGCTACACCCTACCCCTAGACTGATTGCAAGCACTAAACTTGAAATAATAATAGTTTTTTTCATAATGTCGCCCCCTTTCCCAAAATAATATCACCTCTTTTCCTACGAAATCTATATAATTTTTAATCTTTATTCGCTATATAGCGACATGTTTAATGAAGGTTTTAAATATGATGTAAATAACAACAACTCATTTCAGGAGGTCATTATGAAGGCGATCATTTGCACACAGTATGGACCACCTAACGTTCTTCAGCTTCAAAATATAGAGAAACCTACACCTAAAAAGAACGAAGTATTAATTAAAATTCACGCAACAAGTGTAACGACTGGAGATTGTAGAATACGCGGCTTTAATAGCCCCCTCTTATTTTGGATTCCTATGAGGATCATATTAGGTTTCAGAAAACCGAGAAAACCTGTACTCGGCGTAGAGTTATCCGGTGAAATCGAAGAAGTAGGAACAGATGTAACTCAATTTAAAAAAGGTGATCCAATTTTTGCATTAACAGAACTAAACCTCGGTGGTTATGCCGAGTACACATGCGTACATGAAAGTGGATTAATAACATTAAAACCTACCAATGTGACGTATGAAGAAGCGGCAGTTATTCCTTTTGGCGGAACTTCAGCATTACATTTCCTGAGAAAGGGCCGTATAAAAAAAGGGCAACAAGTGCTCATATATGGTGCCTCCGGATCAGTAGGAACAGCTGCTGTACAACTTGCTAAATATTTCGGCGCGACCGTTACGGCTGTTTGTAGTAATTCAAATTTTGAACTCGTGCAATCTTTAGGAGCTGATAAAGTAATTGATTATACGAAAGAAGATTTTACTAAGCAAGGCAAATGCTACGATATTATATTTGATGCAGTTGGGAAGTATAAAAAATCCCTTTGTACAAATACATTAACACCCAATGGAAAATATGTATCTGTTAATGGAATGATGGCCAAGGTAAGTAAAGAGGATATGATTCTATTAAAAAAACTAGTCGAAACGGAAAAACTAAAGCCCGTTATTGATAGAACTTACCGATTAGAAGAAATTGCTGAAGCTCATATGTATGTGGAAAAGGGACATAAAAAAGGGAACGTTTCGATTATCTTAAAATAAAATATATTCAGAAAATAATATTGACAATTCTTTTTGTAAGATTTACTATTAGTACCATATTAAAAAACTACATACACATACTCTTATCAAGAGTGGCGGAGGGACTGGCCCGATGATGCCCGGCAACCGAGCTTATAACGTATAAGCTAAGGTGCTAATTCCTGCAGAACGATTTTCGTTTTGGAAGATAAGAGAGGAACCTATTTCGTCTATTCGGCACCTCTCTTATTTTTGAGAGGTGCTTTTTATTTTGGAACGTATATTAAGGGGGAATTATAGATGAAAAAGGTATTATTAAGTATTGTAAGCGGAGCTGTATTATTGTTAGGTGCATGTGGTGCTAATTCTGATAAAGATGTAAAAGCATTAGATGAGAAAAAGATTACTGTCGGCGTAACGGGTGGACCGCATGAACAAATTTTTGAAAAGGTGAAAGAAGTTGCAGCAAAAGATGGTCTCGAAATTGATGTAAAGGTATTTAATGATTATGTAGCGCCAAACGTATCTTTAGATGAAAAAAGCCTCGATGTAAATAGCTATCAAACTAAATCTTATTTAGACGTATTTAAAGCTGAACGCAACATGAAATTAACTGAAGTATTTTCCACAGTAACATTCCCTATGGGTGTATATTCTAAAAGCTTAAAAGATGTAAAAGAATTAAAAGAGGGCGATGCAATCGCTGTCCCAAATGATCCAACAAATGAGCTTCGTGCTTTAAAGCTATTTGAAAAAGCAGGTGTTTTAAAGGTTGATCCAAAAGCTACAGAAAAAGCGACTGCAAAAGATGTAATTGAAAACCCGAAAAATTTAAAGATTGTTGAATTAGAGGCATCTCAATTACCAACACAGCTAAGTGAAGTAAAGGCAGCTGCAATTAATACAAACTTTGCATTAGGTGCAAAATTAAGCCCAGCGAAAGATTCTATTTTCCGCGAAGGAAAAGATTCACCATATGTGAATTGGGTCGTTGTTCGTACCGAAAATAAAGATGATGCTGTTGTTAATAAATTAAAGAAAGCTTATCAATCTAAAGAAGTAAAAGATTTCATTGAGAAAAAATTCGATGGTTCTGTTTTACCGTCTTGGTAGGAGCTGACTATAATGATTGAATTAAAAAACGTCTCCAAAGTATTTACAACAAAAAAAGGGAATGTTGAGGCTCTTAAATCAACTTCCCTTAAAGTAAAAAAGGGCGAAGTATTTGGAATCATCGGATATAGTGGCGCTGGTAAAAGTACATTAATCCGTTGTGTAAATTTATTAGAAAAACCAACGACAGGAGATATCATTGTAAATGAACAAGAGTTAACAACCTTATCGACAAAAGAACTCGCAAAGGCGAGAAAAAAGATCGGCATGATTTTTCAAGGATTCAATTTACTTAAAACCGTTACCGTTTATGAAAATATCGCACTACCCTTACGTCTATCTGGTCTTCCCAAAAATGAAATTGAAAAAAGGGTAGAAAAGTATTTACGCATTGTTGATCTCTTTAATAAAAAAGATGCCTATCCAAGTGAATTATCTGGTGGTCAAAAACAACGTGTAGCGATCGCTCGCGCACTATCTCATGAGCCTGAAGTTTTATTAAGTGATGAAGCAACGAGCGCATTAGATCCGGAAACGACTGATTCTATTCTTGATTTATTATTAAAGATCAACGAAGAAATCGGAATTACGATTTTGCTAATTACACACGAAATGAATGTCATCCAGCGTATTTGTGACCAAGTTGCTGTAATGGAACATGGATCTGTCGTTGAAAGTGGAACAGTGAAGGACATTTTTACAAATCCACAACATGTAACAACGAAGAAATTTGTAAATAGCGCGTTTGCAGCTAAAATTCCAGAAGAGGTACAGAAAGAACTACAAAGCACCGGGGAAATCGTAACACTTTCATTTATAGGAACCGCTTCAGGAGAACCAGCGTTAGCTGTCGCTACAAAACGTTTCCACGTATATCCTAATATTTTATCAGGCAATATTACACAGTTAAAACATGAGGCATATGGAAAACTGATCGTTCATATGCAAGGTGAAAAAAGTGAAGTACACCGTGCCTTATCATTTTTACAAGAACAAGGGATCATCGTAGAAGGAGGTAGAACAGATTATGGGAAACAAGTCCTTTTTGGATGAGTGGGGTAACGTAATATGGGAAGCAACAATTCAAACATTTCAAATGACATCTATTTCACTACTTATCTCTATTCTTATTGCATTACCACTCGGTGTCACACTTGTTTTAACGAGACCTGGTGGACAGCGAGAAAATAAAATTATCTATCCTATTCTTAATACGGTTATTAATATCATTCGTTCTCTTCCGTTTATCATTCTATTATTCTTCATTTTACCTTTTACAAAGTTTCTAATGGGAACGTCCATTGGCGTGCAAGGTGTTATCGTACCACTTGTTGTCTTCACAGCCCCTTACATTGCCCGTTTAATGGAAACTGCTTTATTAGAAGTGGATCGCGGTGTCATTGAAGCATATCAAGCAATGGGAGTCTCTACTTTAAAAATCATTTGGCACGTTATGGTTAAAGAAGCTCGCCCGTCTCTCGTACTTGGATTAACAATCGCAACGATCGGCTTAATCGGTGCAACAGCAATGGCTGGACTTGTCGGTGCTGGCGGCCTTGGTGATTTAGCATATCGATTCGGACATTTACGCTACGAACCTGAAGTAATGTATGCAACCGTCTTTATTTTGATTATCCTCGTTCAAGGATTACAGTCTTTAGGGAATGGTGTTGCACGAAGATTGAAGAAAGATTAAAAAGAAGGTATCTCATTGAAATGAGATACCTTCTTTTTAATTATAAAATTATCTCTTAAATCCACCTTCTGAATGAATAACTTGCCCTGTAATCCATTCGGCTTCTTCGCTCACTAAAAACTTAATAAGCCTTGCTGCATCCTTTGGCTCACCAATTCTGCCGAAAGGAAACATCGGTCTTAATCCTTGCTTTATCTCCTCAGTCATCCATCCTGTACTAGTTGGACCTGGATTAATTGCATTCACTGTTATCCCTAAATGGGCCACTTCCGCTGACAACGTACTAGTAAGAGCGTCAATTGCTCCCTTCGTTGTTGCATACGCTAATTCTCCTGCCATAGGTCCTTTAAATTGTCCCGACGTCATATTCACAATTCTACCACCAGATTTCTTATCAAAACCTTGGGCAAATTGACTACTTAACAATGTAGTCGCACGAACATTTACCATGTAGTGCTTATCTAGTTCTTCAGCAGTCAAATTAGAGAAATCATTATTTGTAGAATATGCTGCATTATTAATTAATATATGAGGGTACCCTAATTGTTCAGTAACTTTATTTATAAGCTGATTTGATGCATCATTCTGAGTTAGATCTAACTCCATGCTCGATACTTTGACACCGTTTTGTATCAACTTTTCTTTTAATTGTATTTGTTCATTTTTATCAACGCCCCAAGGCATCTCTTTATCGTATTCTGTCCAATACGTAAAAAATATATCGTATCCAGCCTCTGCTAACTCCGTGCAAATAGCTGCTCCTATACCGTCTAGACGACTAACACCTGTAACAACAGCTACTTTATTTTTCAATTGATTCATCTTATACTCCTCCAAGTTTAAAGGACGCATATTTTATATAGGAGATATAAACTTTCCCACAAAAAAGACAGATACATAAAATAGGCATCTATCCTTACAAAAGGGATGTACAAACTAAATATGCAGTCCTTGAATGATTTACAGTTAGCTAAATAAACCCTCACTTATGAGAGAAAAATTCATCTATCTAATTTCTAATCATTACAAGTTCATCCACATATCGAGTCTTTGTCCCCTTTCAATATATCTCTATTATTTACTCTAACAAAAAGATTCAATATTTAAAATAGAAAAGATAATCTTCTCTCTCTTTTGACGGAAAAATATTGTAATTACCTATATAAGCTTTAAATATGTTTCTATTAAAAATAACCATTAAGATATCAAAATAATAAAAACAATCAGAAAAACACTGGTAAATACTGGTTCACTTTCTTATAATAAAACGTGGGGCTAATGTGAGAGATATAAAGGGTCTGATTATACAGACCCAACTGGTTTTAAACAAATAGGGGGAAGAAACATGTCAAAAAAATTACTTTCTTTATTTTCTACACTAATCGTAGCAGCTTTTGTAATAACTGGCTGTGGTCAAAGCGATACGACAAATAAAGAACAAAAAGAAGATGTAACGCAAGAAAACAAAACAGAAAAAACGGATACAACGAAAGAAAATAAACCTGAAGAAAAAAAATCCGAAGATAAAAAAGCTGAAGATAAAAAGCCTGAAAATACAGCTACTAGCTCAAGCGATTACTCTAAGCTGATTTCCTATATGGAAAAAGAAACAGGTGGTAAAACAAAAGTTCTTTTTGAAAATAAGGAACCACAAGTGTATAAAGCTGAAGATGTTTCAGTAACAATGAATGGTTATACATTAGTTGAATTAAGTGGATTCCATACAAACTTCGACATTCCGTTTAATCGTCAAACAGAGGGCGGAGTTATTCTTGTGAACTACAGCGTAAAAAATAGTTCAGCTAAAGATATTTATTATATGCCAGCATTGGACATGTCATTTACTGGTGCTCAGAAAGCATATAGTAACTATAGAGATTTAATTCCAACAGAAGATCAGCTACCAACTAAGCTTGCTCCAACGAATGATTACTTAGTAAAAGCAGGAGAAACTATTTCTGGTTATATCGCTTATCCATTCGGAAAAGATGATCTAGCAAAAATTTCAAATCTCTCAACGGTCTCAGTCACAGTCCCAACTGCACAAGCTAATAAAGGAAAATTTGATGCTCCAATCGGAAGTCCTGGAAGCTTTTCATTAAGTTTAAACAAACAAGGTGCTGAAAAGGTTGCAACAGATAACACTTTCTACCAAGATAAAGCTACAGCTAATAACATGGGCGATAAAAAAATGTTAAAAGAGAAATCAAGTATTAATAACAGCCAAGAATTAGGCGCTGTTAATGTTACATTAGACGGATACCAATTCACTCAATTCACACCAAATTCCGTCGAAGCTCCACGCTTTGCAAATTTTAAAAACGGTCTTGTTCTGTTAACAGTAAAATTCAAGCTTGATAACAAAGATGCTCAAGACGTTTCACTATCTCCTATAAGCTCTACATTAAGAGTGAATGATGGTACACAATATACGATTAATGAAGGTATGCTATTAAATTACGACTATAACGCTGCAGTTAAAACTGGAGCATCTGGAGAATTGCTGCAAGTATATATTTTAGACCAAGAGCAGTATGAAAAGATTTTGAAAGACAAAAGCTTCGAGATTGAGTTAGGACCTATGAGAAATAAAGAAGCAAAAGATATTTCACAGGGTAAAAAAGCTAAATTTACATTACCTAAATAGATTACTAAACATATAATAGAAAAGGCATATAACATATGATTGTTATATGCCTTTTCTATTTGTATAAAGAACAAAATTTTAATTTAAGTGTATACATTTATCATTACCTATCCGTTGTATAAGTGTAGGGAGGAAAAGTGATGGGAAAAGAAAATATATTGACCTCCTATCTTATCAATTTAGGAGAGGAAGTGTTCAAACTACTATTAGCGAAAGGGGCTATAAAAGAAGATGCAGAAGACATCATCCAAAATACCTTCTATAAAGTATACACATTGCTAGATGATCTAACCGAGAGTAACATACGTCCATGGTTTTTCAGAGTCGCACTAAACGAATACATTGACTTAAAGAGAAAAAAAGAACAGCAAAACATCTACTTAACTGAGGAGATTTATTCAAAACTACAATATACAGACCGTGAATTGGATGTCGTTTTAAATAAAGATGAGATTTTCTATTTATTAAAAGATATAAAACTAGAATATAAAGAGGCCTTCTTTTTAAAATATTATTACGATTTTACATATGAAGAAATCGCTCTAATACTAGATATTCAAGTAAACAGCGTCAAACAAAAATTACATCGCGCACGTAAGACAATTCATTCTAAAGTAGGAGGACAATCTTAATGGATACTTCTTTAAAAGATGCATTAAAAAAAGCTAAAAGAAAACAGTTATTTAAAAATATTATTACCTCTATTATCGTTGTAATCATACTTATCCCTATATTTTATAAAGTTGGCAATTACTTCGCAGCAAAAAGCTCTACGAAGCTTCACGAAAAACTCTTTTTACATAACGCAATTGCAGAACCGAATATACAAATTGATTCTCAAGTAACGAGTAGTTCATCTATGTTTGGCGGCAATATCACATCCAATCGTTCTAAAAACATTAATGGTTACGTAGTGCGATGGAATACACTGACAAGCCCTTACGATTGGTTTCGCTCTAACATCGATTACAATGAGTTAATACCAGGAACTCATTGGGGTAGATCTAATAAAGAGTCTTATAATTACGATAAACAAACGAAAAATAAAGTTGCTACATTTTATAATCCGGCCATCAAGGAATATTACGATGGAGTCAAAAATGAATTAAGTGCAGTTTCCAAAATGGAAAACTATGTTGCGGAAGTCGCTATCTCTTTCGATCAACCTTATACATTAAAAGAAATTCAAACAAAAATACCGGATAGCTTAAATATCGTATGGCTATATATGGTCTCACCTATTAGAGATGAGAGCGGAGGCCCTGCTGGTATGCCAGTTTACGGATTTGAGCCAGGAACCCCTCCCGAAGAATCGTACAAAAGGTTCTTTGATTCCCTTAAACAATATAATGATGGGTATGACAAGGACATTCAAAAATTTTTAAAATCAAACGAAAACAAACCATTCGATCAAGTGAAAATCTTAGGGGTTATGCTAACAGGAAAAACGGAAAACTTTAAGGAATTAGAAAACCAAGACTTTATTCGCGGTGCTTCTGTAGGGGCTACTGCACAAGTTGTTCCTTATATAAAACCAGAGAAATAATAATGAAAAGACAAGATAAACTAATAGTAGCTAGTTAAAAGAACGTACATGAATCTGTTTACTATGGGAGCAACCTATTTTAGTGGAGAGCTCCCTTCATGTATTATTCATCCTCCAAACAATATATTTCCAAATACTTTATGTACAAATGAAAAATCATAATTTTTGTTCACACTTTATCCATTGTGAATTTATTCACAATGGATATATAATAAACATGTAAATACAATACATTGGAGGGATTTCAATGGTTATCAATTTTTTAAGAACTGATAAACGCGCTACTTTCATATTATTATTTTTACGACTTTACATAGGATATGCATGGCTCGCTGCTGGAATAGGAAAAGTTTTTGGACAGTCTTTTGATGCAAGTGGTTTTCTAAAAGGAGCTATCGCTCAAGCATCAGGTGACCACCCTGCAGTACAAGGTTGGTGGGCAGATTTTCTTCAACATTTTGTTCTTCCAAACGCAGACCTATTTAGCTTTTTAGTTCAATGGGGAGAAATTTTAGTAGGTCTAGGTTTGATTTTAGGTGGATTAACAAAAACAGCTGCATTTTTCGGCATCATAATGAACCTTTCATTTTTATTAAGCGGAACTGTTAGTGTAAACCCAAACCTACTTATTTTAACTATGTTCATTTTAGTTGCAGGACATAATGCTGGACGTATTGGATTAGATGGTTATGTTTTCCCAAAACTTTTCAAAAAAAATAACCGTGAAGCATATAAATTAAGTAAAACTGCATAAGAATAGTTCATCTTTTAAATATAAATAAGGAAAGAGCCTACATTCAGGCTCTTTTCTCATTTACACCAAAATATTTCACAGTTTGCCTTATCCGAGATGTTAAACTCAATCATATATAACCGGATAAATGTGTACGACTTTATTTCAAGCACCTAAAAAGCTTAAAGACTAAAACAAGCCATTATAAAACCCTAAAACCTTTCATACTTTCTCCAAGAATATAGTGTGAAAACCACATCAAATTCTGCTTCATAATAGCCACATTAATTCCTGGCTGATCAGAACTATATGCCATTCCTTTAAAAATAATTAATTCTGTATCAACTTCCATATCCCTTAACCCTTGATATAGCTCATATGCATTGGAAGTTGGAATCCTTACATCCTTTTCGCCATGTTGGATTAAGGTAGGCGTACAGGCTGATTTAATATACGTCATTGGTGATGTTTTCGTATATATCTCTGGATCATTCCATAGAGTATTTCCTAAATACATTCTAATAAAGTAAGGTATATCTGTATTCACATAATGGGTACTCCAGTTAGTAATTCCACCTCCAACTGAAATAGCCTTAAATCTATTACTAAATGTAGAACAGAAAGCTGATATATATCCCCCGTTGCTCCATCCCATAACCCCTACTCTATCTTTATCTGCAATCCCTTGCTCAACTAGTTTATCCACTCCAGATATAACATCCTCGTAGTCAGCAATTCCCTGTTTTCTATAGTTGGCTTTTAAGAACTCATTACCATAGCCAGAACTTCCTCTATTGTTTGGCTCTAAAACTATAAAGCCTTTTTCGATAAACTGCTCAATCGGATATTTCTCATTAAAACAGTCTGAGAATATCGGAAAAGATGCCCAAGCTGGTCCACCATGGATTACTACTAATAAAGGATATTTCTTGTTGGCATCAAAATCTACTGGGGTTGATAAAACACCCTCTATTTCAAGACCATCACTACTTTGCCATGAGATTATTTCCCTGTTACTTTTCAGCTTCCCTTTAAAAAAACTATTTTCATCCGTTATTTTTTTATCGTCTAAATAGATTTCAAAGGTTTCATTTGTTATAGCCTTACTATAGGATATATGATTTCCATCCCTTGTTATAGAAGCATCCATTATAAAGCCATCTACTTTGTCACTTAACATTTCCACAGTGCCATCCTCACATAGCAATCCAATACGATAGTTAGTTTTATCCTGCCATTTAATTAAAATCCCCTTATCTGTCCACTGTAATGGCATAACCGTACTATCAAAGTTTGTTAGAGGCTGAGTTACCTCTCCAGTATTCATATCATATATCTCTAATGTACTTTCTTGTATATGATTTCTATAGTAATCCTTCTCTCTTACGCTTGCTGAGTAGCATATTTTGCTGCCTTCAGGAGAAAAGCAAACGCTCCCTCCCAACAACTTATCTATATTCATCTTTTGTAGTTCTCCAGCTTCAATATCTAATATGTATAGATCACCATTCATATAATCTCCCATATTTGAGCTTGGTGTAGCCATAAATACAGCCTTTTTCCCATCATTTGAAATATCAAATTCATGGATATGAAAATCCTTACCATCAGTTAATTGATAAACACTGCTAATCTCGCGTTCCTCTTTATCATTTTGTATCACTTTTTCTATTTCAATGTAATATAAACAATTATTCTGATGTTCCTTACCTATATGTTGAAAATCCCCATATAGTTCCTTACGTTTCTTTATTTCCTCACATTCTTTTGACTGTGCAACATAATAAAAACCTTTACCAGTAGGCTCCCATTTGAATGTACTGACCCCTTCTTTCTCATCAGTAATTTGTAACTCACTATAACCATCTATTGACTTAACAAAGATTTGATTTTTCTTATTATCTCCGTCACCAACTGGGCTAAGGTATGCGATATCCCTAGAATCTGGGGACCATAATGGGTGTATACTATCTATATCCCCAGTTGTTAATAGGTAACTCTGCTTCTTATCTTTTTCATATATCCATACATGATTCCTATATGTATTGTCTTTCCAGTTAGCTGTCTTCTTAACAAATGCTACGTTTTTGCCGTCATCACTTATATTTGCACCTGATAAGGTTGGTAATGAAATAATCTCTTCTATACTTAAATATGTTTTTTCTTTCACCTTCATTAATAAACCCCCTTGTAATGTCTAGTAATCTAATTTGTTCAATAAAGTGAAACTTTAATCAGTGTTTTTTTCCATCAACGAATATCTGAAATAACAACAGAAAATTCAGTTAAATAAAAGTGGTTCCGTCCCAAATCCGATAAAACCTCATGCTGTCTGCCGGTTTTTATACTTTTCAAATCCCACTGACCGATCTAATGAGGGATCATCTTGAATTTCAAGACAAGGCTGATAATCTCTCCCACTGCCAGTTCCTTGCCCCTCTTTAATCCACTTATCGATTTTAGATGTTCTTTTTTTCGACACAAAAATGCCCCTTTAGATAATCATATCCAAAGGGGCAAAGCTTCACAACTTTTTTATAAACGTCGTGACTTTATTTTAAATTTACAATAATCTAGTTACTCTACCAATCTCCTACTCAACAGTAACAGACTTAGCTAAGTTACGTGGCTTATCAACGTCACATTCGCGGTGAAGCGCTGCGTAGTATGAGATAAGTTGGAATGGAATAACTGCTACTAGCGGTGCTAGTGCTTCGTGTACAGCTGGTAATACGAAGCTGTCACCTTCCATTTCTAAGCCTTTCATTGAGATGATACATGGGTTAGCTCCGCGTGCTACTACTTCTTTCACGTTACCACGAATTCCAAGGTTTACGTGCTCTTGTGTAGCAAGTGCGATAACTGGTGTACCGTTTTCGATTAAGGCAATTGTACCGTGTTTTAATTCTCCTCCAGCAAATCCTTCTGCCTGGATGTAAGAGATTTCTTTTAGTTTTAACGCACCTTCTAAACCTACGAAGAAGTCTACGCTACGTCCGATGAAGAAGCAGTTACGCGTTGTTGCTAAAAATTGTTTTGCTAATGCGTCCATCTCTTCTTTTTGATCACAAAGTACTACCATTGCATTTGCTACAAGTCCTAATTCATGTGTTAAATCGAAATCAAGAACCTCACCTTTTGCTTTTGCAATGTCAGCCGCTAAGATTGAAAGTACTGCAAGCTGTGCTGTGTATGCTTTCGTCGATGCAACTGCGATTTCTGGTCCCGCATATAACGGAAGTGTATAATCAGCTTCACGAGAAAGCGTAGAACCAGGTACGTTTGTAATTGTTAATGCTTTATGACCCATTTCATTTGTTTGCACAAGTACTGCACGGCTATCAGCTGTTTCACCACTTTGTGAAATGTAAATGAAGAATGGTCTTTCTGTTAATAATGGCATGTTGTAAGAGAATTCACTTGCTACATGTACTTCAACTGGTACTTTCGCAAATTTCTCAATGAATTGCTTTCCAACAAGACCTGCATGATAACTTGTTCCACATGCAATGATGTAAATGCGATCGCTATCTAAAATTGCGTTACGGATATCTTGATCTAATTCAATTTCCCCATTTTCATCTTGGTACTTTTGAATAATATTACGGATTACAAGTGGTTGCTCGTCGATTTCTTTTAGCATGAAATGAGGATACGTTCCTTTTTCAATATCACTTGCGTCTAATTCCGCTGTAAACGGTGCACGTTCAATCGTTTCACCTTGTAAGTTTTTAATTGTAATGCTTTCTTTTGTTACGATTACCATTTCTTTATCCATTAACTCGATAAATTGATCTGTAACTTGTAACATCGCCATAGCGTCGCTTGCAATAACATTAAAGTTATCACCAGCACCTACTAATAGCGGGCTTTTGTTTTTAGCAACATAAATCATGTTTGGATTTTCAGCATCAAGTAATCCGATTGCATAAGAGCCATGTAAAAGAGATAGCGTATTACGGAACGCTTCTTCTACACTTAGTCCTGTGCTCACTTGTTGTTCCATAAGTTGCACGATAATTTCTGTATCTGTTTCACTTACGAACGTTACATCTTGTAAATATTCCTTTTTCACTAACTCATAGTTTTCAATTACACCGTTATGAACTAGTGTAAAGCGTTTTGATGTACTTTGATGCGGATGCGCGTTTAGTTTGCTTGGAACACCGTGTGTAGCCCAGCGTGTGTGACCGATTCCCACGCTTGCTGCTACGTTCTCTTCTACGACTTCGCGAAGTTTTGCAATACGGCCTTTTTCTTTGTATACAACAACACCGTTCTCTGCTTGTACTGCAATACCTGCTGAATCATATCCGCGATATTCTAGCTTTTCTAAACCTTTTAATAAAATTTCCTTTGCATCTTGCTCTCCAATAAATCCTACGATTCCACACATGTTTAGTCGCCGTTACAAATGCTTACACTGCTTTGCGAACATGTAACGACATAGTCCGATACCATTTATTTATATTAAAAAAACGGATTACATATTGCTAGCCCTGTAAGCTTGTAACGGCTTTCACCTTCCTCTCGATTGGGTTAAAGTCCGTATATACTTATACAGCTAGTATTCATCCGTTCCTTTTCTCTCATCACACTTTCACCTTTGTCCACTAAGTCACCTTAATGTTTTAAGTAAAAGATTGCGGTTGTGATGAACAACCGGGAGTCATCCGCCGAAATCTCGATAAACTCCACCTCGTCAACTACACTACTTGTAGTTCTGGCGCTTTTATAATTTACAATATTTCCTTTGAGAAAAAGAACAAGACCATCGTATAACAAACAATATAAATCGTCAATGAAATTTTTTTCATTGTCTATAAAACATATGAAAAAGGAGCACTTTTTGTGCTCCTTTTAAATAAAACCAGCTAATTATTCAACGCCAACTTCAGCTTTCACAACTTCTACAATACGATGTACATACCCATCACAAATTTCTTGTGTCGGTGCTTCTGCCATTACACGAATAAGTGGTTCTGTTCCAGATGGACGAACAAGAATACGACCGTCTCCATTCATTTCTTCCTCTACAACACGAATAATTTCTTTAATTTTCTCATTTTCTAATGCTAGTTTTTTATCTGTTACACGAACGTTTACTAGTAATTGTGGGAATTTTGTCATCTCACCTGCAAGCTCAGATAATGGCTTTTTCGTCATTTTCATGATGTTTACAAGTTGAAGTGCACTTAACATTCCATCACCAGTTGTAATGTAATCAAGTAAGATAATATGACCTGATTGTTCTCCGCCCAGGTTATATCCACCACGTTTCATCTCTTCCATTACGTAGCGATCACCAACTGCTGTTTTATCACTTGTAATACCGTTTGCTTCAAGCGCTTTGTAGAAACCTAAGTTACTCATAACTGTTGAAACAACTGTATTATGTTTCAATTGACCAGTTTCTTTCATATACTTCGCGCAAATAAACATAATTTGATCGCCATCAACGATGTTTCCTTTTTCGTCTACTGCGATTAAACGGTCTCCGTCACCATCAAAAGCAAGACCAATGTCAGCACCTTTTTCTTTTACTAATTCAGCTAACACTTCTGGATGCGTAGAACCTACTCCAGCGTTAATATTCATACCGTTCGGTGAAGTTCCCATTGTTGAAATATCAGCTTCTAAATCTGCAAATAAATATGGAGCTAAAGAAGATGTAGCACCATGTGCACAATCTAAAGCAATATGTAAACCAGAGAAATCTTCCTCTACAGTTTGTTTAATGTATTGTAAATATTTTTGTCCACCTTCAAAGTAATCACTCACTTGTCCAAGGTTAGTACCTGTTGGACGTGGTAGCTCATCAACTTCTTTGTCTAATAACGCTTCAATTTCTGCTTCTTGCTCATCTGTTAATTTAAATCCATCTGAACCGAAGAACTTAATTCCATTATCTTGTACTGGGTTATGAGATGCAGAGATCATAACACCTGCTTGCGCCCCTAAAGCTTTTGTTAAATAAGCCACACCTGGTGTAGAAATAACACCAAGGCGCATTACTTCCGCTCCAGTTGATAATAGGCCTGCTACTAAAGCTCCTTCTAGCATATGTCCAGATACACGTGTATCACGGCCAATAATTACTTTTGGACGATCTGTATCTTTTGTTAATACATAGCCGCCAAAACGTCCTATTTTAAAAGCTAATTCAGGTGTTAATTCCTTATTTGCAACCCCACGTACTCCGTCTGTACCAAAATATTTACCCATTATTATTCGCTCCTTTTTCGTGCTCTTTTTGATTATCTACTGTTGGTTCTTGGCTTGGTTCTTGGCCATTTTCTTTTTCTTTTTCTTTTTCTTTATCTTTTTCCTGATCCTTTTCTGGATCTGGTTCAGGATTTTTTGGTTTTTCAGTTTGATTTTCTTGATTGTTTTTTGAATCTGGTTGTTCAATATTACCCTGTACTTCTTTATCCGGCTTTTCTTTCTTCACAATTGTGACTTTAGCACTTTTTTGTTTTGCTTCTATCGAAATATTACCAGGACCACTCACTTGAATAGAAACATCCTTCGTCCCCGGAGATACATTTTGCAGATTAATCGCCGCTGTTATTTGAGCAACTGTTATTTTATCTACTATACTTGCTTCTCCTGAAATATCAACGCTTATCTTTCCATCTTGTGGCGAAAGTAGCTGCGCAGTAACATCATTCGGAATTCCACTTTTTTGAATCGGGATACCATCAATAGTTTTACTTTTCGTTTGTTTTACCTTTTGTACCCCTATGAAAACCTTCACTTGATTTGGTTTTGCACTTGTTACACCTTTTGGCAATAAAACAGAGGCATCGAATGTTGTAGAATCCGTCAATTGACTAAGATCTACCTCGACCCCCTCTATAGATTGTATATTATCCAAAATGTCTTTTGGACCTGCTATCGTTACTTCTTTTGGTTCAACACTAATATTTGTAACAGCTAAACCTTCTGGTAAATTCCCTTTTTTCGAATATGTTAAAGGAACTGTTTTTTCGACATTATTTGCTGTAGCTTGTGTCGCTACATTCACCGTTACACTTATTTTAGATGGACTTGTTTTTACATTTAAACGTT
Organism: Bacillus sp. FSL H8-0492; assembly: GCF_038006145.1. NCBI lineage: Bacteria > Bacillati > Bacillota > Bacilli > Caryophanales > Bacillaceae > Bacillus > Bacillus sp. FSL H8-0492. Next base: position 160,795 of record NZ_JBBOUP010000001.1, on the reverse strand, counting down.
TTCCTTCTTTATTGTATAATGTAACGTCTGCTGTTTTTGTAACTGTTTTATTAACACCTTTTAAATCTATATATGCCTTAGCAGATGAAATACTTTCTATTTCTTCTTTTGTTCCAACTACTTCAACAGTGTCAGGCTTAATACTTGATTTCTCAATGGTAGCACCTGCTGGCATCTGGTCTTCATTTGATAATTTTAAATCTACATGAACATACTTTTTTGCTTTTTCATGAAGAGTGACTTTAATTGTTGCTGGCTGAACTGTCCCCTTCACATCATCTGGAAGCCCGTTCGCTTTTAAAGAAACTTCATACGTTCCTTTTGGTTGACCTTCCAAATCAACTGGTATATCAAATTGTCTTTTGTTTTTTGTTGCAGCAACCGCTGCTTTTGGACCTTCTAACTTCACCTTAACTCCCTCTGATGGAATACCACTTACAATATACTTCTCTTCATCATACTTAAGGTTAATAGCATGATTAGTTAATGTTTCTTTCGCATCATTTACGAAAGGCAGTATATTCGCTGTCGTATTTTTTTCAGTTAAAGTTGCTGACATAAAAAGCATACACGCCAATAGTAATGAGATTCCTTTTAAAAACCAATGATTCTCCATTAACTTATCCATGACGCTTTCTCCTCCAATTCCATAAAGACGAAGAAGTCGTTTTTTCGTTCCCACTGAATTCAGCTAACAACATATCCTTTAGCTGTTCTGTCTTCAAATCACGATGTAACTCACCGTTTTTCGTTAAAGAAATTTGGCCTGTTTCTTCCGACACAACTACTGTAATACTATCGGTGACTTCACTAACTCCCATTGCAGCGCGATGCCTAGTTCCTAACTCCTTAGAAATAAATGGGCTTTCTGATAAAGGAAGGTAACATGCTGCTGCTTTAATTGTACTTCCCTGCATAATTACTGCTCCATCATGAAGAGGGGTATTAGGGATAAAAATATTAATGAGTAATTCCGATGATACATTTGCATTTAGCGGAATACCCGTTTCTACATAATCATCCATCCCAGTCTCTTTTGACAAAGTAATTAGTGCACCAATTCTACGTTTTCCCATATATTCCGTTGCTTTAGCTATCGCTGTTGCAACAATTTCAGGTTCATCTTCCCCCTGATTTCCCACACGCGAAAATAAGCTACCCCGTCCTAGCTGCTCAAGTGCTCTTCTCAATTCTGGCTGGAAAATAATAATAACGGCTAAAAATCCCCACGTTAATACTTGTTCCGTTAGCCAATATAGCGTATGCAATTCAAGTAAAATACTAATCATCCGGACGACAATAATAACTGTAATACCTTTTAAAAGTTGCACCGCTTTCGTGCCCCGAATTATAAGAATTAGCTTATATATAATAAACCATACAACAGCAATATCTAATGCCGTACTAAGATATTTCAAAATGGTCGTATCTTCAAAAGGCATGCTAACCCTTCCTCCTACTTACGAGCAATTCTATCCATATATTGAAATATTATTTTATGCTCTATCTGTATGTATTTCCAACAACTAGTTAATTATACCATACATGAACCAAACGACAATTACAAACGCCCCCCCTTTAGCTTAAATTGGTAAGATGTCAAACTTTCTTATCCTACAGTATAATATAAGTCATTATTATACGCCTATTTTCAAATAAAAAAAGCAACTTCTCAGTTGCTTTTCTTACATTTATTTTAGTTTTTCACCGAATAAAGAACCCATTAAAGCAACCGCTGTTGTTGCTGTTCTATTTCTCTCATCTAAAATCGTATTTACTTCAACAAATTCAGCAGATGTAACAATATCAGCTTCTGCTAACATTTCCATCGCTAGGTGGCTTTCACGATACGATAAACCACCAATTACAGGCGTCCCAACTCCTGGTGCATCATGAGGATCAAGACCATCTAAATCTAATGATAAATGAACACCGTCAGTATGAGATAAGTAAGCAATTGTTTCTTCCATAACAGCCGTCATACCCATACGATCAATTTCATGCATTGAAAATACTTTAATGCCTTCATTACGAATAAAGTCTTTTTCCCCTTCATCTAATGCACGTGCACCTATAATTACAACGTTCTCTTTTTTTACTTTCGGGTATGCCCCGTATAAATCTACAAGTGAAGAATGTCCATAACCTAAACTTGCAGCAAGTGACATACCGTGAATATTTCCAGATGGTGATGTTTCTTCTGTATTTAAATCACCGTGTGCATCATACCAAATAACACCTAAATTTTTATAATGTTTCGCCACACCAGCTAGCGTACCAATAGCAATACTATGATCACCGCCTAATACAAGTGGAAAACGGCCTTCTTCTATAATATGATCAACCTTAGTCGCTAGTTCATTACATACAGTTGCAACTTGAGTAAGGTTTCGTAACTTTGTATTTTCATCTACTTCTTTTTCTCTCTCTATACATATATCTCCCATATCTTTTACGTCATATCCAATTTGTTCAATTCTTTCAACTACCCCTGCATAACGGATCGCGCTTGGTCCCATATCAACCCCGCGACGCATCTGTCCTAAATCCATTGGAACTCCAATAACTGAGATTTCTTTTTTCATAGATAGTATCCCCCTTTTATGCCTTCACTAAATATTTTAAATCTTTTATATAGTCTGACTCAACTCGACATTTTTCTGCATGGATATACATTTTATTCACTTATATTTACGTTGGATTCCCGATTTTTAAACTATTCTATGTATAAAGTTAACTTAATGAACCAACTAACTTTTCTATCAGCTAATATTTTTATCCGTGCCTTTCTCCATCAATACCTAGAATTACACAAAATATCCTCAAATAACTGAATTTAAAAAACACTTCTACACTTAGAAGCGTTTTTCTGATGCTAGTTTCCACACTGCTGCAATATTTTTTGCTGTCATTTCGATATTCTCTTCTGCCGCTTTATATGCTTCTTCTAATGTCATTGGGCTAGCCGTAATACTAAACACTGCATCAATTCCCTTTTCGTAAACAGTCGTATAATTCGAGGATACAGATCCACCAATAGCAATTACAGGAATATGACGACATTTCGCCCGCTTCGCGACACCAACAGGAGCTTTTCCATAAGCTGTTTGTTCATCTATCCTTCCCTCACCAGTTACAATAAGATCGGCACCCTCTATACACTTATCAAAATTTATATAATCTAATACAATTTCAATCCCTTTTCTTAGCTGTCCCTTTAATACTGCAACGACAGCGGCTCCCATTCCTCCAGCTGCCCCTGCACCAGGTATTAGGGACACATCAAAAGATACGTACTGTTTAAGTATATTAGCATAATGTTTTAAATTCCCGTCTAGCTCTTTCATCATCTCTACATTCGCACCCTTTTGTCTCCCAAATACAAAAGATGCTCCCTTTGGTCCAACTAATGGATTGTCGACATCACATGCTGCTTCTAGCTTTATATCCTTCAAACGTGTATCCATACGAGAAAGGTTAAGAGCAGTAATCAAATGTAATGTTCCTCCAGAGGGCTCAATTACTTCACCTTTCCTATTAATAAACTCTACGCCTAAAGCAGACAACATACCTGCCCCACCATCATTTGTAGCACTTCCTCCAAGCCCTAAAATAATGTGTTTAGCTCCTTGATCTAATGCATGTAATATCAGTTCACCTGTCCCTTTTGTCGTTGTAATAAGTGGGTTTCTCTTTTCAATTGGAACGTGTTGTAATCCTGATGCTGCCGCCATTTCAATAAATGCTGTCTCCTTATCCTTAGACATACCATAATAGGCTTGCACACTCTCCCCAAGCGGCCCTGTCACATTAAGTGATATAATTCCCCCCATTGTAGCACCAACAAGAGATTCGACCGTTCCTTCACCTCCATCTCCAATTGGTACTTTAACGTACTCTGCTTTAGGAAAAACTGCTGCAAAGCCCCTTTCAATAGCTTCACATACCTCTATAGCTTTCAGGCTTTCTTTATATGAATCCGATGCAATGACAACTTTCATAATTATCCCCCCTTATTCAATCCCTTTTTTCATTTTAAACGATATACGGAAAAGTTTCCTTTTTGAGTGGAATTTAAACACAAAAAAAGCTTACATCATTTGATGTAAGCTTTTCCTATTTATATGGAGCCTAGCGGGATCGAACCGCTGACCTCCTGCGTGCAAGGCAGGCGCTCTCCCAGCTGAGCTAAGGCCCCTTAGTAATTAAGCGGAAGACGGGATTCGAACCCGCGCCCCCAACCTTGGCAAGGTTGTATTCTACCACTGAACTACTTCCGCGAAAATGGTGAGCCATGAAGGATTCGAACCTTCGACCCTCTGATTAAAAGTCAGATGCTCTACCAACTGAGCTAATGGCTCGTAAATGGCTGGGCTAGCTGGATTCGAACCAGCGCATGACGGAGTCAAAGTCCGTTGCCTTACCGCTTGGCTATAGCCCATTAATATTTACTAGTATGGTTATCTTTTCAAAAAAATAAACCCTCTCAGGTTATTTTAAAGAAAATGGTGGAGGGGGGCAGATTCGAACTGCCGAACCCAAAGGAGCGGATTTACAGTCCGCCGCGTTTAGCCACTTCGCTACCCCTCCGACATTTAAAAATATATGGTGGAGGATGACGGGATCGAACCGCCGACCCCCTGCTTGTAAGGCAGGTGCTCTCCCAGCTGAGCTAATCCTCCAAAAGTGGTGACCCGTACGGGATTCGAACCCGTGTTACCGCCGTGAAAGGGCGGTGTCTTAACCACTTGACCAACGGGCCAAAAAAATAAAAACTTTTCCCAAGCTTCCAACCGGGCTTGAACCGGTGACCTCTTCCTTACCATGGAAGTACTCTACCAGCTGAGCTATGGAAGCATAATGGCTCCGCAGGTAGGAATCGAACCTACGACCGATCGGTTAACAGCCGATAGCTCTACCGCTGAGCTACTGCGGAATAATATAAGCCTGGCAACGTCCTACTCTCACAGGGACAAGGTCCCAACTACCATCGGCGCTAGAGAGCTTAACTTCCGTGTTCGGTATGGGAACGGGTGTGACCTCTCTGCCATCATTACCAGACTTTTATCATTATACACATTCTTTTGAGAATGTCCAAAGGAATTTTAAATATATATTCCTTCAAAACTAGATAACATTAGCTTCATATTATATGGTTAAGTCCTCGATCTATTAGTATTCGTCAGCTCCACATGTCACCATGCTTCCACCTCGAACCTATCAACCTGATCATCTTTCAGGGATCTTACTAGCTTACGCTATGGGAAATCTCATCTTGAGGGGGGCTTCATGCTTAGATGCTTTCAGCACTTATCCCTTCCGCACATAGCTACCCAGCTATGCCCTTGGCAGAACAACTGGTACACCAGCGGTGCGTCCATCCCGGTCCTCTCGTACTAAGGACAGCTCCTCTCAAATTTCCTGCGCCCACGACGGATAGGGACCGAACTGTCTCACGACGTTCTGAACCCAGCTCGCGTACCGCTTTAATGGGCGAACAGCCCAACCCTTGGGACCGACTACAGCCCCAGGATGCGATGAGCCGACATCGAGGTGCCAAACCTCCCCGTCGATGTGGACTCTTGGGGGAGATAAGCCTGTTATCCCCGGGGTAGCTTTTATCCGTTGAGCGATGGCCCTTCCATGCGGAACCACCGGATCACTAAGCCCGACTTTCGTCCCTGCTCGACTTGTAGGTCTCGCAGTCAAGCTCCCTTATGCCTTTGCACTCTACGAATGATTTCCAACCATTCTGAGGGAACCTTTGGGCGCCTCCGTTACACTTTAGGAGGCGACCGCCCCAGTCAAACTGCCCACCTGACACTGTCTCCCGGGTCGATAAGACCCGTAGGTTAGAATTTCAATACAGTCAGGGCGGTATCCCACCAGCGCCTCCACCGAAGCTAGCGCTCCGGTTTCAATGGCTCCCGCCTATCCTGTACAAACTGTACCAAAATTCAATATCAGGCTACAGTAAAGCTCCACGGGGTCTTTCCGTCCTGTCGCGGGTAACCTGCATCTTCACAGGTACTATAATTTCACCGAGTCTCTGGTTGAGACAGTGCCCAAATCGTTACACCTTTCGTGCGGGTCGGAACTTACCCGACAAGGAATTTCGCTACCTTAGGACCGTTATAGTTACGGCCGCCGTTTACTGGGGCTTCAGTTCAGAGCTTCGCTTACGCTAACCCCTCTCCTTAACCTTCCAGCACCGGGCAGGTGTCAGCCCCTATACTTCGCCTTACGGCTTCGCAGAGACCTGTGTTTTTGCTAAACAGTCGCTTGGGCCTATTCACTGCGGCTTTCCGTTAAGAAAGCACCCCTTCTCCCGAAGTTACGGGGTCATTTTGCCGAGTTCCTTAACCAGAGTTCTCTCGCACACCTTAGGATTCTCTCCTCGCCTACCTGTGTCGGTTTGCGGTACAGGCACCTTTTATCTCGCTAGAAGCTTTTCTTGGCAGCGGGGAATCAAAGACTTCGCTCCATAAGGAGCTTCCCCATCACAGCTCAGCCTTCACGATAAGCGGATTTGCCTACTTATCAGCCTAACTGCTTGGACGTGCACAACCAATCGCACGCTTCTTCTATCCTTCTGCGTCCCTCCATTGCTCAAACGATAAAGAGGTGGTACAGGAATATCAACCTGTTGTCCATCGCCTACGCCTGTCGGCCTCGGCTTAGGTCCTGACTAACCCTGAGCGGACGAGCCTTCCTCAGGAAACCTTAGGCATTCGGTGGACGGGATTCTCACCCGTCTTTCGCTACTCATACCGGCATTCTCACTTCTAAGCGCTCCACCAGTCCTTCCGGTCTGACTTCACTGCACTTAGAACGCTCCCCTACCACTGATACCATTGGTATCAATTCGCAGCTTCGGTGGTGTATTTAGCCCCGGTACATTTTCGGCGCAGAGTCACTCGACTAGTGAGCTATTACGCACTCTTTAAATGGTGGCTGCTTCTGAGCCAACATCCTAGTTGTCTAAGCAACTCCACATCCTTTTCCACTTAATACACACTTTGGGACCTTAGCTGGCGATCTGGGCTGTTTCCCTCTTGACTACGGATCTTATCACTCGCAGTCTGACTCCTAAGGATAAGTCATTGGCATTCGGAGTTTGACTGAATTCGGTAATCCGATGAGGACCCCTAGTTCAATCAGTGCTCTACCTCCAAGACTCTTACACTTAAGGCTAGCCCTAAAGCTATTTCGGGGAGAACCAGCTATCTCCAGGTTCGATTGGAATTTCTCCGCTACCCACACCTCATCCCCGCACTTTTCAACGTGCGTGGGTTCGGGCCTCCATTCAGTGTTACCTGAACTTCACCCTGGACATGGGTAGATCACCTGGTTTCGGGTCTACGACCACGTACTAAACGCCCTATTCAGACTCGCTTTCGCTGCGGCTCCGCCTCTTCAGCTTAACCTCGCACGGGATCGTAACTCGCCGGTTCATTCTACAAAAGGCACGCCATCACCCATTAACGGGCTCTGACTATTTGTAGGCACACGGTTTCAGGATCTCTTTCACTCCCCTTCCGGGGTGCTTTTCACCTTTCCCTCACGGTACTGGTTCACTATCGATCACTAGGGAGTATTTAGCCTTGGGAGATGGTCCTCCCAGATTCCGACGGAATTTCACGTGTTCCGCCGTACTCAGGATACATTCAAGAGAGAACGAAGTTTCGACTACGGGGTTATTACCCTCTGTGACGGACCTTTCCAGGTCGCTTCGTCTACCTCGTTCCTTTGTAACTCCGTATAGAATGTCCTACAACCCCAAGAGGCAAGCCTCTTGGTTTGGGCTAGATTCCGTTTCGCTCGCCGCTACTCAGGAAATCGCATTTGCTTTCTCTTCCTCCAGGTACTTAGATGTTTCAGTTCCCTGGGTCTGTCTTCCATACCCTATGTATTCAGGTAAGGATACCATACCATTACGTATAGTGGGTTTCCCCATTCGGAAATCTTCGGATCAAAGCTTACTTACAGCTCCCCGAAGCATATCGGCGTTAGTCCCGTCCTTCATCGACTCCTAGTGTCAAGGCATCCACCGTGCGCCCTTTCTAACTTAACCAAACTAAAATTAAAAAAATATGAGCTACACTGTTATCTAGTTTTCAAAGAACATACATTTAAACTTGAGAGATAGTTCTCTCAAAACTGAACGAAACAAAACAAGTCAACGTTTATTGATGAACTGCGTTCATCAATTCTCCATAGAAAGGAGGTGATCCAGCCGCACCTTCCGATACGGCTACCTTGTTACGACTTCACCCCAATCATCTGTCCCACCTTAGGCGGCTGGCTCCATAAAGGTTACCCCACCGACTTCGGGTGTTACAAACTCTCGTGGTGTGACGGGCGGTGTGTACAAGGCCCGGGAACGTATTCACCGCGGCATGCTGATCCGCGATTACTAGCGATTCCAGCTTCATGTAGGCGAGTTGCAGCCTACAATCCGAACTGAGAACGGTTTTATGAGATTAGCTCCACCTCGCGGTCTTGCAGCTCTTTGTACCGTCCATTGTAGCACGTGTGTAGCCCAGGTCATAAGGGGCATGATGATTTGACGTCATCCCCACCTTCCTCCGGTTTGTCACCGGCAGTCACCTTAGAGTGCCCAACTTAATGATGGCAACTAAGATCAAGGGTTGCGCTCGTTGCGGGACTTAACCCAACATCTCACGACACGAGCTGACGACAACCATGCACCACCTGTCACTCTGCTCCCGAAGGAGAAGCTCTATCTCTAGAGTTTTCAGAGGATGTCAAGACCTGGTAAGGTTCTTCGCGTTGCTTCGAATTAAACCACATGCTCCACCGCTTGTGCGGGCCCCCGTCAATTCCTTTGAGTTTCAGCCTTGCGGCCGTACTCCCCAGGCGGAGTGCTTAATGCGTTAACTTCAGCACTAAAGGGCGGAAACCCTCTAACACTTAGCACTCATCGTTTACGGCGTGGACTACCAGGGTATCTAATCCTGTTTGCTCCCCACGCTTTCGCGCCTCAGTGTCAGTTACAGACCAGAAAGTCGCCTTCGCCACTGGTGTTCCTCCATATCTCTACGCATTTCACCGCTACACATGGAATTCCACTTTCCTCTTCTGCACTCAAGTCTCCCAGTTTCCAATGACCCTCCACGGTTGAGCCGTGGGCTTTCACATCAGACTTAAGAAACCACCTGCGCGCGCTTTACGCCCAATAATTCCGGATAACGCTTGCCACCTACGTATTACCGCGGCTGCTGGCACGTAGTTAGCCGTGGCTTTCTGGTTAGGTACCGTCAAGGTGCCAGCTTATTCAACTAGCACTTGTTCTTCCCTAACAACAGAGTTTTACGACCCGAAAGCCTTCATCACTCACGCGGCGTTGCTCCGTCAGACTTTCGTCCATTGCGGAAGATTCCCTACTGCTGCCTCCCGTAGGAGTCTGGGCCGTGTCTCAGTCCCAGTGTGGCCGATCACCCTCTCAGGTCGGCTACGCATCGTCGCCTTGGTGAGCCGTTACCTCACCAACTAGCTAATGCGACGCGGGTCCATCCATAAGTGACAGCCGAAGCCGCCTTTCAATTTCGAACTATGCAGTTCAAAATATTATCCGGTATTAGCCCCGGTTTCCCGGAGTTATCCCAGTCTTATGGGTAGGTTACCCACGTGTTACTCACCCGTCCGCCGCTAACTTCATAAGAGCAAGCTCTTAATCCATTCGCTCGACTTGCATGTATTAGGCACGCCGCCAGCGTTCATCCTGAGCCAGGATCAAACTCTCCAATAAAGTTAGTTTGTCTAGCATCTAAAAATAAAAATTGACGTTCACGTTGTTTGTTTCGTTCAGTTTTCAAAGAACTACTTAGTCGCTCATTTGCGACTTCCTTATGTTAACATCTTCATTTTTCGATGTCAACTAAGTTTTTTAATTTATTTTTTGTCGTTTTCTGCGTTTCTGCATCAGCGACGTTTATTAATTTATCATATCCTTACTCTTAGCGTCAACACTTTTTAATAAAAAATTCTTTTTCTTACATAACGAATACATTCTTCCCTATTAGCAACTCTCCGAAATAAACAAAAAATGATTTTATACCTTTCTTCCATCGCCTTTTTTACAACGCTATGTATACGCTCATCTTCAAAATCAAATAAAAGTTCCTCTAACTCTCTCTTCAGTATGTATTCAATTTCTTTTCTCTCTTCCTTCGTCAACATAATCCCAAGCAAATTATCACCCCAATAACTCCTTACGTGTACCGATAAACGCCCCACTCATTTTCAATTATCAATACTGTATCATCAAAAAACAAAATTCTATCACTCATTATATCCACCACTTACGATATTAATCCCTTGTTCTCTTTTTTTAATTTAAAGCATATATGTAACTGAAAAGGATTGGACAAAGGGGCGTAATATTATGTTTTTCTTTTTTATTACGAGTAAAAGAACATTTAAACACATTAGCTTAATAGTCGTACTTTCCTTATTTACAGCATGGCTACTCTTTTTAAAAACATATTCACATGAATCTGCTTTTTCAACTGCTACTGGCCCTAAAGTGATTTACAAAGGGGACACTGCAAAAAAACAAGTTGCATTCACGTTTGACATTAGCTGGGGGGACAAAAAAGCTATTCCAATCCTTAATACACTCAAAGAAAGAGAAATTAAGAATGCAACCTTCTTTCTCTCTGCTGCATGGGCTGAAAGACACCCTGATATTGTCGAACGCATCATGAAAGATGGACATGAGATTGGTAGTATGGGCTATAATTACACATCCTACACTTCACTAGAAGCAAATGAAATACGACGAGATCTTTTGCGGGCACAAGATGTTTTTACGAAACTTGGCGTAAAACAAGTCAAGCTATTACGTCCACCTAGTGGCGATTTTAACAAAACAACTCTTAAAATAGCGGAATCACTCGGATACACCATCGTTCATTGGAGTAACAATTCAAATGACTGGAAAAATCCCGGCGTAAATAAAATCATTTCCACAGTCTCTAGCAATTTAAAGGGCGGAGATATCGTCTTATTACATGCTTCTGATTCTGCCCTTCAAACAAATAAGGCTTTACCATTACTCTTACAAAAATTAAAGAGCGACGGATATGAACAAACCTCTGTATCACAACTTATTTCCAACACAAGTACAAAAAGTGAAGATATTAAGTAGTTCCTTTCTACACGGTCCTTCACACATAAAAAGCTCTGCTATCTTTTGTTAAGATAGCAGAGCTTTTTTATCCTAGCATTTACAGACGATAAGAATCTGGATAATTAAAAATCCACTCTCCTCATTAAGCTGACTTACTCTTTTGTCCAATTAAACGATGCAATACAAGTAACTGATATGAATTACATAATAAAAGTGGTATCACCATTAAATATAACCAATCTGTATCATTAATCCGGAGCGCTGGTACCCATTCAAGAATTGTTACAACAACCATAAAGAACAGAGCGGGAACAAATGCTTTTTTATTCGTTTCTTTACTCTTTATATAAGCGACAATTGCCCCAAACACAAATAACATCCCAGCAACAAGTATGTTATTCCCTAATGAAACTTCCCCATTTGCAACAAGTACTGACCTTAAATAAACGAAATCAAATAATACGAACGCAATAAAGAACAGTTGCACTGTATTCCATAAAGAAGATGACCGAAACATCCCTAATCCAAAACGATGGATCGTTAAATACGCAAAGAACCCCATTTGACTTATAACACTAAAAATAAATCCTACGCCCATCAACCAAAAGGAAATTGCTAAAATCTCTTTTCCGTCGAAATTTTGAAAAAATTTAGCGTACTTGTCCCACTCTAAAACAAAACCAATAAAGACTGTGCTAATCCCACCAAGAAACAACGTCGTAAAAAATAGTCGTACCCACTTGCGGCTATTCACAACACATCCCCCATTATTCTTATATTTCTAATTAAATTGTAACAATGACAATTTCAAAAAGCTAGCCATGTTAATGTATAAATTCCTTAAAGAGATTTATATTAAAAAAAGAGAACTTTGCTGAAAGGAGCTCCAACTTATGAAACGGATGCTGCTCGTTTTGATTTCTTCTTTTCTATTTATAGCACTAGCGGCATGTGCACAAGAAAAAGAAGCAAAATCCGAACTTGATTATGATCAAACAAAAAAAATGATTGTTGATATTTTAAAAACCGATCAAGGAAAAAAAGCGATCCAAGATGTATTAACTGATGAAAAAATGAAACAAGCACTCATACTAGATGAAACAGTAGTAAAAAAAACGATTGAAGATGCACTGGTATCTGAAAAAGGGCAACAATTCTGGGAAAAGCTCTTTAAAGACCCTGAGTTCTCATCGAAATTTGCTAAAAGTATGGGAAAAGAACAAACAAACTTAATGAAAACTTTACTAAAAGATCCTGAATACCAATCAGGTGTTATAGAGATTATGAAAAATCCTGAAGTAGAGAAAATTATGTTACAAACAATGAAGAGTAAAGAATATCGTCAATATTTACAGCAAGTACTAACTGAAACTGCCGAAAGTCCTCTCTTCCAAGCTAAGATGATTGACATCATTAGTAAAGGTGTACAAAAAGCCGAAAAAGGTGGGTCTGATAAGAAAGGCGCAGGTGGTGAAGGCGGTTCTCAAGATGGGAACAAAGAACAATAATAAAAATTATAGCACTGAGTGGACAATGTATATATTGTCCACTCATTACTACTTTAGTTTTGCGTGACAGCTGTTTTATCAATAACTGTCTCAGCTATCGTACGATAAATGAGACCCGTTGTATGTGTATCTTCATATACTGACGGCGCAAAGTCCTCTTTATTCCAATCAGGTTGTTGAAGTGGAATTCGGCCAAGTATATCCGTTTGGAGTTCCGTAGCCAATTTATCTCCTCCACCTCTTCCAAACACATACTCTTTTTCACCAGTTGCTTTACTTTCAAAATACGCCATATTTTCAACAACACCAAGAATGCTATGTTCTGTACGTAAAGCCATGGCTCCAGCGCGCGCTGCTACAAATGCCGCTGTTGGATGCGGCGTTGTTACAATAATCTCTTTACAAGCCGGCAACATCGAATGTACATCTAAAGCAACATCACCCGTACCTGGTGGTAGGTCCAATACTAAGTAATCTAAATCACCCCACTCTACTTCTGTGAAAAAGTGATTTAACATTTTCCCAAGCATCGGTCCTCTCCAAATAACAGGTGCGTTATCTTCTACAAAGAATCCCATTGAGATTACTTTCACGCCTAGACGCTCCACTGGTATTATCTTATCACCTCTTACGATTGGACGTTTTTCTATACCCATCATATCCGGTACACTAAAACCGTAAATATCCGCGTCAATGATACCAACCTTTTTGCCTAAACGAGCTAAAGCAATTGCAAGGTTAACAGAAACAGTTGATTTCCCTACTCCACCTTTTCCACTTGCCACTGCTAAAAATGTTGTATTTGAGTTCGGTGATAATAAGGATTCACTTTTCTCTTCCTCTTGCGGTGGTGCAAACTGAGCTAATTCCTCTTCTGTAAATTCTGCAAAACGAAGTCCAACTGTTGTTGCTCCAAGTTCTTTTACTAACTTTACAATTCCAGACTGCAACTGCATTTGTTCCGCTGTACCCGTCTTTACAATTGCAATTTTAACACTTACATGTTCCTTCTCAGGTTTGACTGTCACCTCTTTAATTGCATTTGTTTCTTTTAACGTTTTATGTATAAACGGATCTACAATCCCTTCCAATGCTTCCACTACCTGCTCTTTTGTTACCATAATTAGCCCAGCCCCCTGTATGAAAAATAACGTATTGTTAATTAAATTTATCTCTCTTTATTTTTGAAATAAATGCGTTTACATTTCCAGTATAACATATTTTCGGAAAACTTCGTTAACGAGAGAAACTCGAAAAAATCCTCCTTATTCTGGAGGATTTCCTTTTTCCGTAAAATAACGTAATATACCACGATATATTGCAGCAGCTACTTTTTGTTGGTATTTCTCCGAATTTAACATATATCTTTCATTCACATTCGATAAAAAGCCAGCCTCAATTAAAGCACCTGGTGTTTTGGCATACTTCAATAAATACACGTGAGGAATTGTTTTAGCAGAACGATTCGTATTTTCTAAGCTTGTTCTCAATTCAGCTTGTATAAATTTCGCAGCCCGTTCATTTTCAATCGAAGAACGATAGTAGAAAGTTTGTGCGCCCTTAGATCCACTACTAGTTAGGGCATTTAAATGAATACTCGCAAAAAAGTCTACATCAGGCTTATTAATGATCTCAACACGCTTTTTTAAATCCTCTGCTTTACGTCTACTATATGACTTTGTATCTTTATTAGCTAAATCATAATCTCCTTCACGCGTTAAAATAACTAAAGCACCTTGTTCTTGTAAATAATCTTGTACCTTTTTTGTAATCTCAAGTGTAATATCTTTTTCTACAATATCCTTTCCACCAACAGCCCCTCCGTCTGGCCCACCATGCCCAGCATCTAGTACAATCACTTTCCCTGATAAGGGTAAATTCCAAGCTCGCCACGATTTTGTAATTTGAAATTCTTGTTTAACTAAAAAAAACAAAACAACCGCAGCGAGCGCAAAAGAGATAATTCGAATTCTCTTCATACCTTTCCTCCTCCAGCTAGTCCCTCTAATTACTTATATGGGACAAGAGGAAAGTTTATGCTTGTCTTAGTGTAGCTTTAATCGATATCTTCTTTCGCCTTTTTCATAGCCTTCCTGCCACCACAAGCCGATAAACTGCTGGCAAGATTCAAAAAGCAATTCCTCGTCTTGCAACTTAATTTCACGTATAGTCATACTCGTTAAAAATTGAAATAACGTTTCAGTTAATTGTTGTTCTTCTTCTAAAGCCCTATATTTCACATCAAAGAATGATTCGCCATGATAACCAAATTTACTGTATCTCGCTCCTAATAAATAAGATTCTATCCCTAGTTCAATGCAATAATCTTCATACTGACGATGAAGTTCTTGCATTTGAAAGGCATCACGAATATTTAAACGCAATGTTTTTAATGATAATTCTCGCAGCATCTTCCGCTCGTATTTTAACTGCTTTTCTTTTTGTTTTTCTTGTAAGCTGACAATGACATTCATAGTACTTATAAACCTCCCTAATACGTATTAGTCTAAACTTCTAAAGAAGAAGCATACGTAGGACGGTAGCACTAAAATATTCCAAGCTAAAAAAATTACAAAAGAAGAATTAAACATAAAAAAACCCCAACCAAAATGGTTGGGGTTTGTAGTTCGCAAAAATTAACGTTTTGAGAACTGAGGTGCACGACGTGCGCCTTTAAGACCGTATTTTTTACGCTCTTTCATACGTGCGTCACGAGTTAATAGACCCGCACGTTTTAATGTTAGACGGTATTCTGGATCAGCTTTTAATAAAGCGCGAGAAATACCGTGACGAATAGCACCAGCTTGACCAGTGTATCCACCACCATTTACGTTTACAAGTACATTGTAGTTACCTAAAGTTTCTGTTGCAACTAGAGGTTGTTTCACTACTTCACGTAATGCAGCAAATGGGATATAGTTTTCAAAATCACGACCGTTAATAATAACGCGTCCTTCGCCTGGAACTAGGCGTACGCGCGCTACTGAACTCTTACGACGTCCAGTGCCATAGTATTGAACCTGTGCCAAAGTAAGCCCTCCTTTAATTAATTATCCGCGAAGTTCGTAAACTTCTGGTTGTTGTGCTTGGTGTGGATGCTCTGCTCCAGCATACACGTTTAATTTCTTAGACACTTGACGTCCTAAACGTCCTTTTGGAAGCATGCCTTTAATTGCAAGCTCTAACATTTGTACAGGGTAGTTTGTACGCATTTCTAGAGCTGTTCTTTGCTTAAGTCCACCTGGGTGGTTAGTGTGACGGTAGTAAATTTTATCGTTTAATTTATTACCTGTTAAATGAATTTTCTCAGCGTTAATAATAATTACATGATCACCCGTGTCAACGTGTGGTGTAAATGTTGGTTTGTGTTTACCACGTAAAATGGATGCTACTTCAGTAGATAGGCGACCTAAAGTTTGACCTTCAGCATCAACCACATACCATTTACGCTCAACTTCGTTAGCTTTTGCCATAAAAGTCGTACGCATGTGTTTCCCTCCTCGTTATCTTTTCCATAGAAAAAATCTATTGTTTATCTTAAACACGATTTCCTTCCGGGGCTAATCGTGGTTTTAGAAACAATACCATATGTTATGATATACTTTTGAGTTTCTAATGTCAAGCAAATGTTACACCAGGATTAGTTGTTATAGTTTACCTGCCATAAGTAAAGTCCATGACCTGGAGCCATCTTTCCAGCAAACTGGCGATTTTGTTTCGCTAAAATCTCTGGAATACTATCCGGATCAAGCTTTCCTTGACCTACGCTAAGTAACGTACCAACAATAATTCTGACCATATTATATAAAAATCCATTACCTACAAAGCGAAAAATTAATTCATCGTCTTGCTCAATTAATTCGATTTCATAAATTGTTCGCACTTTATCTTTTTTGTCAGTTTTTGCCGAACAAAAAGAAGTAAAGTCATGCGTTCCAATAAAATAAGGAATCGCTTTTCTTATAGAGTTTATTTCGAGCGGATATGGATATTGATATACGTAATTTCTACGGAATACATCCGCAGTCTTTGATAATAATACACGATAGCGATATTCTTTTTTCTCGACACCGTAACGTGCATGAAATTCTTCTTTTTTCTTCTCTACCTGCCTGATAATAATATCATCCGGCAACATTGTATTTAAAGCATTACTCCATTGCCACTCTTCAAGAGACAAAGGTGTATCAAAGTGTATCACTTGTCCTTTGGCGTGAACGGTAGAATCCGTTCTGCCTGATGCCTGCACACGAACAAGTTCTCCTTTATGCAACTTCTGCAATGCTTTCTCTATTTCTTGTTGAACAGTCCGATGCTGTGGTTGAATTTGGTAACCACAAAAATGAATGCCATCATATGCAACTGTACATTTTATTCTTTCCATTTCTCTATTCTCCATTACGACCGCACCCATGCCAAAATACAAGCTAAACAAAGTAAGCTTACAATTGTTACTGTATCACTTATTTTCCAGCGTAGTTGCCTAAATTTAGTACGTCCTTCGCCACTTTTATATCCACGAGATTCCATCGCAATCGCTAAGTCCTCTGCACGCTTAAAAGCACTGATAAATAATGGAACGAGTAGTGAGATAATAGCTTTCATCCTATCTTTTATCGGTCCCCCGGCGAAATCAATGCCACGTGACGCTTGTGCTTTCATAATTTTACTCGTTTCATCCATTAATGTCGGGATAAAACGTAGTGAAATTGACATCATTAATGCGATTTCATGAACAGGAACTTTTATACGCTTGAACGGCTTTAATAACGTCTCCAACCCATCTGTAATTTCAATAGGTGTCGTCGTTAACGTTAATAATGTCGTCATTAAAATAATAACGAAGAATCGTATAGAAATGTATATCCCTTGCTCTAATCCTTTTTCATGTATCGAAAACCAACCAAGCTGGAATAGTACTTCCCCTTCTTTATTTGTAAAAATATGCAGGAAAAATGTAAAAAGAAAAATCCACAGAATTGGTTTTAAGCCCGAAAGTACATAACGAATCGGCACTTTTGCAAAAAATAAAGCAATGAGTGCATATAAAAATAAAAATCCATATGAAATCGCATTATTTGCTAAGAAAACAACAAATACATATAAAAAGACAATCAACAGCTTCGTACGAGGATCAAGTTGATGAATGAGTGACTGACCTGGAATATATCTCCCAATAATCAACTGCTGCATGATTCATGACCACCTTTTCGTAACACCTGTACAACTTCATGAGTAAGATCCTCTAAAGATAAGGTAGCCTTCGAAATTGAAATACCAAACTTCTCTTCAATTGCACGTTTATACTTTAAAGACATTGGAAGATCCACACCGATTTGTTCTAATTCATCAGCATATGAAAATACTTCCTCTGCTCTTCCTTGCAAAAAGACCGTTCCTTTATGCATGACCACTATTTGATCTGCATACTTAGCGGCATCCTCCATATTATGGGTAACAAGAATGACTGTAAGCCCCTGTTCCTTATGCAAATTGTAAAACATCTCCATGAGCTCGTGCTGTCCTTTTGGATCAAGCCCTGCTGTAGGTTCATCTAATACAAGCACTTCGGGTTCCATCGCAAGTACGCCCGCTATTGCAACACGCCTCATTTGCCCACCGCTTAATTCAAACGGAGAACGTGCTAATAACTCTATGTCCAATCCAACAAGCTGGATTGCATCTTTCGCCTTTTGTTTTGCCTCTTCTTCAGATACACCAAAATTAGTCGGTCCAAAACAAATGTCCTTTTCAACTGTTTCTTCAAATAGTTGATGTTCTGGAAACTGAAAGACAACCCCTACTTTTTTTCGTAGCGGCTTAAGCTTTTTCTCTTTCTTCCCTGCTGAAATTAAATGTTCACCAATTTGAACCGTACCATTTGTCGGCTGCAATAAACCATTTAAATGTTGAATCATCGTCGACTTACCTGAACCAGTATGACCGATAATGGCATAATAGCCCCCACTTGGAAACGACACGTCTACATCATAAAGTGCGCGTCTTTCAAATGGAGTTTTATATTGATAACGATGTTCTACTTTTTGGAATGTAATCTCCAAAGTTCGTTCACCAAGCTTTCCATTGTAAGATGCGTATTTTGCAAGTGAATTTCATTTCTTTTTAATAATTCTGCTATTTTCACCGAAAAAGGTACATCTAATCCAATCTCTTGGAGCATATGAGAGGATTTGAAAATTTGCTTTGGAGTACCTTCCTCTAATATTTCTCCCTTGTTCAAAATAATAATACGGTCTGACTGTGCCGCTTCTTCTAAATCGTGCGTAATCGATAACACCGTAATACCCTTTTGATTAACAAGTTGTCTGACCGTTTCTACTACTTCACGTCTCCCCTGAGGGTCTAACATTGAAGTTGCTTCATCTAGTATTAAAATAGATGGTTGAAGTGCTAGAACACCTGCTATTGCGACTCGCTGCTTTTGTCCACCAGATAACGAATGGGGTTCTTCATTTAAAAAATCTTCCATACGGACAAGTTGCAGAGCTTGTTCTAGTCTTTCTATCATCTGCTCCCTTGGCATTCCGATGTTCTCTAGGCCGAATACAACGTCATCTTGTACTGTCGTTCCAACAAATTGATTATCTGGATTTTGAAATACCATGCCAATTTGCTTTCGAACATCCCATACTGTTTCCTCTGATAAAATCATTGTATCATTTAAAGTAATTTTCCCTGATTCCGGTAAAAATAAGCCATTCAATAATTTTGCAAGTGTAGACTTCCCTGAACCATTTTGTCCAATAACAGATACCCATTCTCCTTCATATAAGGAAAACGAAACATCTTTTAATGCATAAGAGGCTGCCCCAGGATATTGAAATGATATATTTTCTGTCCGAAGTTTCTCTTTTTTCAATACAAGGCACCCTTTCTTTCATCAAGTTAGCCTATTTTTATACTTAAAAAAAAAGGGCCATGACCAGTTACTTGAAAAGAACTGTCCTGCCCTTTTAATCATCATTATACTAACTCGATAATTACCATTGGTGCTGCGTCTCCGCGACGTGGACCAATTTTTGCAATACGAGTGTATCCGCCTTGGCGCTCAGCATAGCGTGGAGCTACATCAGCGAATAATTTTTGAAGTGCATCTTGACCAGTCTCAGCGTTAGCAACCTCATTACGGATGAAAGCTGCTGCTTGACGACGAGCATGAAGATCTCCGCGTTTACCTAAAGTGATCATTTTTTCCACTACAGAACGAAGTTCTTTTGCACGAGTTTCTGTCGTTTGGATGCGCTCGTTGATAATTAAATCAGTAGCTAAATCACGTAACATAGCTTTACGTTGCGCACTTGTACGGCCTAATTTTCTGTATGCCATTCGTAGTTCCCTCCTTTGTTGATGGGTTTAAATCCTCAGTCGTCTTTACGTAAACCTAAACCTAATTCCTCAAGTTTATGTTTAACTTCTTCTAAGGATTTACGTCCTAAGTTACGAACTTTCATCATATCTTCTTCTGTTTTGTTCGCAAGCTCTTGTACAGTATTAATTCCTGCACGTTTTAGGCAATTATAAGAACGAACAGAAAGATCTAGTTCTTCGATAGTCATCTCAAGAACTTTTTCTTTTTGATCTTCTTCCTTCTCGACCATAATCTCAGCATTTTGTGCTTCGTCAGTTAAACCAACAAAGATATTTAAATGCTCAGTTAAGATTTTGGCACCTAAAGAGATAGCTTCTTTTGGCCCGATGCTTCCATCCGTCCATACATCAAGCGTAAGCTTATCATAATTAGCCACTTGTCCGACACGTGTCTTTTCCACTTGGTAAGTCACACGTGATACTGGAGTATAAATAGAATCAATAGGAATTACTCCTATTGGTTGATCTTCGCTTTTATTTGCATCAGCTGGCGTATACCCACGGCCACGCTTTGCAGTTAAACGCATGCGGAAATGCGCATTTTTTGCTAACGTCGCAATGTGTAAATCTGGATTTAAGATTTCAACATCACTATCGTGAGTAATATCAGCAGCTGTGACAATACCTTCGCCCTGTACATCGATTTCCAACGTCTTCTCTTCTTCAGAGTAGATTTTAAGAGCTAACTTTTTCAAGTTTAAGATCATCGTCGTAACGTCTTCTACTACGCCATCAACTGTTGAAAATTCGTGTAAAACGCCATCGATTTGGATAGCAGTTACAGCGGCACCAGGGAGTGAGGATAAAAGAATACGACGTAAGGAGTTACCCAAAGTAGTACCATATCCACGCTCAAGCGGTTCAATCACGAATTTGCCATACTTAGCATCTTCGTTAAGTTCAACCGTTTCGATTTTCGGTTTTTCGATTTCAATCATTAACTAAACCCTCCTTCAAAACGTCGAAACCCCGGTTAAACAAAGGAAGAACCTCTGTTTAACCGAAAGTCCCCCTTAGGCAGTTCCCGATTGTGCACAACAAGCGATGTTTCTGTACGAAATTTCTCGATAATGCATCATATCCATTATAGACAAAAGGGAAAATTCTATACAGAAAAATTACACACGACGACGTTTTGGTGGACGACATCCATTATGAGGAACTGGAGTAACATCTCTAATTGCTGTTACTTCTAGACCTGCCGCTTGAAGAGCACGAATTGCAGCTTCACGACCAGCACCAGGACCTTTAACAGTAACCTCTAAAGTTTTTAAACCATGCTCCATTGCAACTTTAGAAGCAGCTTCAGCAGCCATTTGCGCAGCGAATGGAGTAGATTTACGAGATCCACGGAAACCAAGTGCACCAGCACTAGACCAAGAAAGTGCGTTACCATGAGTATCTGTAAGTGTTACGATTGTGTTGTTGAAAGTAGAACGAATATGAGCTATACCAGCTTCAATATTCTTTTTCACACGTTTTTTACGAGTGTTTGTTTTACGTGCCATTGTTAGTTCAACCTCCTTTACTTATTATTTCTTTTTATTTGCTACTGTACGACGTGGACCTTTACGTGTACGAGCATTGTTTTTAGAGTTTTGACCACGAACTGGTAAACCACGACGGTGACGAAGACCACGGTAAGAACCGATCTCCATTAGACGTTTAATGTTAAGAGATACTTCACGACGAAGGTCTCCCTCAACTTTAATACGATCGATGATATCACGGATACGTCCTAATTCATCTTCCGATAAATCACGAACTCGTGTTTCCGAAGAAATACCAGCTTCTGTAAGAATTTTTTCAGCAGTTGTGCGACCAATGCCGAATACGTAAGTTAAAGAAATAACAACGCGCTTGTCACGAGGAATATCTACACCTGCGATACGTGCCATTTTGAATGCACCTCCTTCTGATTAACCTTGTTTTTGTTTATGTTTAGGGTTTTCACAAATAACCATTACTTTTCCACGTCTACGAATAACTTTACATTTTTCGCAGATTGGTTTAACTGACGGTCTTACTTTCATGTCTCGAACCTCCTTAAAGATTACGGAGTGCTATATTATTTAAAACGGTACGTAATACGACCACGATTTAAATCGTACGGAGATAATTCTACCGTAACTTTGTCTCCTGGTAAAATACGAATGAAGTTCATACGGATTTTACCAGAAACGTGAGCCAATACGACATGCCCATTCTCTAATTCTACTTTGAACATAGCATTTGGCAACGTTTCAAGAACGGTACCTTCGACTTCAATTACATCATCTTTAGCCATTCAATAGTTCTCCCTTCTTCAAATCAGTAACATTTTACACTGCTCTGAAATCCCGGAGAGCCAGCTACTTATAAAGTGGTAAGGATTTCGTATCCTGCTTCTGTAAGAGCAATCGTGTGCTCAAAATGGGCACACCATTTACCATCTACCGTTACCACTGTCCAGTCATCAGATAGTGTTTTTACATATCGTCTTCCTTGATTCACCATCGGCTCAACACAGATGACCATTCCCGGCTTTAATCTAGGGCCTCTATTTAGTGGACCATAGTGCGGGATTTGAGGGTCCTCATGTAAGTCTTGCCCGATTCCGTGACCAACATACTCCCTAACGATCGAGAACCCATTCTCTTCAGCATGTGTTTGAACCGCATGCGAGATATTTGATAATCTTTCGCCTGGTTTTACTTGTTCTAGACCAAGATACAACGATTTTTCTGTGACATCAAGTAGCTTTTGAACAGATTCAGAAATGTTTCCAACTGGATACGTCCATGCAGAATCACCATGGTACCCATTGTATTTCGCACCAATATCGATACTGATGATATCGCCCTCTTCGAGCTTACGCTTCCCTGGAATCCCGTGTACAAGCTCTTCATTTACAGAAGCACAAATGCTCCCCGGAAATCCGTTGTATCCTTTAAAAGATGGCGTAGCACCATATTTTCGAATCGTCTTTTCCGCTATTTGATCGAGCTCTTTCGTTGTAATTCCTGGAGTAATATGTTGTTTCAACTCTTGATGAGTTAAAGCAACGATCCTGCCAGCTTCTCGCATGATGTCTATCTCGCGAGGAGTTTTGCAGATGATCATTACGCTAAGTCTCCGATGAGAACATCGATATCAGCAAATACTTTATTGATATCTTGCTCACCATTAATGCTTTGTAAGTAGCCAAGCTCCTCGTAGAAATCAAGCAAAGGTTTTGTTTGCTTAATATTTACATCTAAACGATTTGCTACAGTTTCTTCATTGTCATCAGAGCGTTGATATAATTCGCCACCACATTTATCGCACACATCAGCTTTTGCTGGCGGATTGAATTCTAAGTGGTAAGTCGCACCGCATTCTTTACAAATGCGACGGCCTGTAAGGCGTTTTAATAACAACCCTGAATCCACATTAATGTTTAAAACATAGTCGATTTTTTTGCCAAGATCTTTCATAATCTCTTCAAGAGCTGATGCTTGTGCAACAGTTCGTGGGAAACCATCTAATAAGAAGCCTTTAATACAGTCTTCTTGGCTTAAACGTTCACGAACAATTCCAATTGTAACTTCATCTGGAACAAGCGCACCTTTATCAATAAAAGATTTTGCTTGTAAACCAAGTTCAGTTTCAGCCTTCATAGCTGCACGGAACATATCTCCTGTTGAGATGTGAGGGATGTTATACTTGGCAATAATCTGTTCGGCTTGTGTACCTTTACCAGCACCAGGAAGCCCCATTAAAATCAAGTTCATCCTTGTTCCCCCTCAGTACATGAGCATGTAGGGAAGACAGTTCTTCCCACTTACTCACTGCTTGATAAACCCTTTGTAATGGCGTTTTACCAATTGGCTTTCTAGCTGCTTCATTGTTTCTAAAGCAACGCCGACAACGATTAACATACTCGTTCCACCAATCTGTGCAGATGGAGGAAGATTTCCCAATTTCGTAAAGATAACTGGTAAGATTGCAATCGCTGCTAGGAAAATTGATCCCACAAAGGTCAAACGATACAAGATTTTTGTTAGATATTGTTCTGTATTCTTACCCGGACGAATACCTGGAACATATCCACCTTGCTTGTTTAGATTCTCTGACATTTGCTCTGGATTAACCTGAACAAATGCATAGAAATATGTGAAGGCTACAATGAGCGCAACATATATGATCATTCCCACTGGGTGAGAATAGTTAAAGTTTGCAATAATCCACTGCGACACATCATGTTTCGGGAAGAACTGTGCAATAGTTGGAGGCGTAATTAAGAATGAAACAGCAAAAATGACTGGAATAACACCCGCACTATTTACCTTAAGTGGTAAATGAGTGTTTTGTGCTCCAGCATGATTCCCATTCCCTCCTGTTACACGCTTCGCGTATTGAATTGGGATCTTTCTAACAGCCTGTTGAATGAAAATAACACCAACAATAACCGCTAGCACAGCTAGTAAAATCAATGCAACTTTAACGATACTCATGAACAATTGATCTCCGATATTTTGAAACTGTTGTTGATACACTTGAGATATAACACTTGGGATCGCTGCGGCAATACCGCCAAAGATAAGAATGGAAATACCATTACCTACACCTTTAGCTGTAATCTGTTCACCTAACCACATTAAAAATGCAGTACCAGCAGTCAGTACCGTAGCAATGTATAAATAAGTGCTCCAACCTGGATTCAAAATTAATTGCCCACCTACCATACCGTTAAAACCGATTGACATACCAAACCCCTGAATAAACGCAAGAACAATTGTAAAATAACGCGTGAATTGCGTTAGTTTACGACGGCCCATTTCGCCTTGCTTCGACCATTCCGAAAATTTAGGAACAACATCCATCTGCAATAATTGCACGATGATGGATGCTGTAATATACGGCATGATTCCCATCGCGAAGATGGAGAAGTTCTTCAAGGCGCCACCGCCAAATGTATTTAGGATACCTAAGGCATTTAATTGATCTTGTGCTTTCAGTACGTCTCCATTTGTAAATGGCACTGGGATAAACGTGCCAATCCTGAATACGACTAACATCGCTAAAGTGAATAATATTTTACGTCTTATCTCAGCAACGCGCATAAAGTTGGAGATTGTACGAAACATTAGATCACCTCAACTGATCCGCCAGCTGCTTCAATTGCTTCTTTAGCACTTGAAGAGAACTTGTGCGCTTTAACAGTTAATTTTTTCTCTACTGCTCCGCTTGCAAGAATTTTAACACCGTCGTTTAATTTGCTGATAACGCCAGTTTCCAGCAATAATTCAGGTGTTACTTCTGTACCATCTTCAAAACGATTTAACGTTGATAAGTTTACAATAGTAAACTCTTTACGGTTAATGTTTGTGAAGCCGCGTTTTGGTAAACGACGGAATAGTGGAGTTTGACCACCTTCGAAGCCAAGACGAACACCGCCGCCAGAACGTGCGTTTTGTCCTTTATGACCTCTACCAGCAGTTTTACCGTTACCAGAACCGATACCACGACCGACACGGTTACGTACTTTACGAGAACCTTCTGCAGGTTTTAATTCATGAAGTTTCATTCCCAGGCACCTCCTTATATTAATGAGTTATCCTTAAGCTTCTTTTACAGAGATAAGGTGAGAAACTTTGTTGATCATACCAAGAATAGCAGGAGTTTCTTCCTTAACTACAGTTGAATTCAACTTTTTAAGACCTAAAGCTTCTACCGTCGCACGTTGATCTTGTGGACGACCAATTACACTACGAGTGAGGGTAATTTCTAACTTTTTCGCCATTTGTTTTCCCTCCTTAACCTAGTAGCTCTTCTACAGATTTACCGCGTAATTTTGCAACATCTTCAGCGCGCTTAAGTTCGCTTAATCCGTTCACAGTAGCGCGAATCATGTTGATTGGTGTGTTAGAACCAAGAGATTTCGAAAGAATATCTTGTACACCAGCTAATTCTAGTACCGCACGAACAGGTCCACCAGCAATAACACCAGTACCCTCAGCAGCAGGTTTTAAGAATACTTCACCAGCTCCAAAATGACCGTTGATTGTGTGAGGAATTGTTGTACCAACTAATGGTACAGCGATTAGGTTTTTCTTAGCGTCTTCGATAGCTTTACGGATTGCGTCTGGTACCTCTTGTGCTTTACCAGTACCGAATCCAACATGACCGTTTTTATCGCCAACTACAACTAGTGCAGCAAAGCGGAAACGACGACCACCCTTAACAACTTTCGCGACACGATTTATCGTAACTACACGTTCTTCAAGTTCTAATTTACTTGGGTCAATGCGTTGCATCAATTTTCCCTCCTTTGACCATTAAAATTGTAATCCAGCCTCACGAGCAGCTTCAGCTAGAGCTTTAACACGGCCATGGTATAAGTAACCACCGCGATCAAATACTACTTCTTTAACGCCTTTCTCTACAGCACGCTTAGCAACTGATTCTCCAACTTTCGTAGCAGCTTCAGTATTGCTAGTACCGTTAAGAGCAAGGTCTTTATCAAGAGTAGATGCACTTACTAATGTTACACCATTTACATCATCAATAACTTGAGCGTAAATATGTTGGTTAGAACGGTACACGTTTAAACGTGGACGTTCTGCAGTACCAGTAAGTTTAGCACGTACACGTGCATGTCTTTTCTTACGAGTCGCATTTTTAGCAGCTTTAGTGATCATTCTTGTCACTCCTTTCTTTCACCTAACGGGTTTACTTAGCAGTTTTACCTTCTTTACGACGAACAACTTCGCCTTCGTAACGAATACCTTTACCTTTATATGGTTCAGGAGCACGTACAGCGCGGATGTTAGCAGCAAATTCGCCAACACGTTGCTTGTCGATACCTTTAATTACGATTTTAGTTGGTACAGGTACTTCAACTTCAAGTCCTGCTTCTGGAGTCATTTCTACTGGATGAGAATAACCTACGCTTAAAACAAGTTTATCTCCTTGTTTTTGAGCACGGTAACCAACACCGACTAATTCAAGTCCGCGTACGAAACCTGTAGTTACACCTTCAACCATGTTTCCGATTAAAGCACGAGTTGTACCGTGTAATGCACGGTGTTCCTTCTGTTCAGATGGACGCTCAACTGTTAGTGTATTTTCTTCAATTTTGATAGACATATCAGTTTTGAAAGTACGAGTTAATTCACCTTTAGGGCCTTTTACTGTTACAGTATTGTCTTCTGCAACTGTAATAGTAACACCTGCAGGGATTTCAAGAATCTTTTTACCAATACGAGACATGTGGTCACACCTCCGTTCGTTTTAAATATATATTACCAAACGTATGCTACTACTTCTCCACCAGTTTGTAATTGACGAGCGTCTTTGTCTGTCATTACTCCCTTAGATGTAGAAACAAGAGCGATACCTAATCCGTTAAGTACACGTGGTACTTCATCAGCTTTTGCGTAAACGCGTAAGCCAGGTTTACTGATACGTTTTAATCCAGTGATTACACGTTCATTGTTTGCACCATATTTCAGGAAAATACGAAGGATACCTTGTTTGTTATCCCCAATGTATTCTACATCACGAATGAAACCTTCACGTTTTAAAAGTTCAGCGATCTCTTTTTTGATTTTAGAAGCAGGAACCTCTAATTTCTCATGACGTACCATGTTCGCATTACGGATGCGAGTAAGCATGTCTGCAATTGGATCTGTCATCACCATGTGTTTTACCTCCTTCCCATTTGTGGGTTTTACCAACTAGCTTTTTTAACACCAGGAATTTGACCTTTATATGCAAGTTCACGGAAACAAATACGGCAAAGCTTAAATTTGCGGTATACAGAATGCGGACGACCGCAGCGTTCGCAACGTGTATACTCTTGTACTTTAAACTTAGGAGTACGCTTTTGTTTCGCGATCATAGATTTTTTAGCCACGTTTTCGCCTCCTCTACTTAGCGTTGGCTTCCATTATTTTTGGAATGGCATACCGAATTGTGTTAAAAGTTCACGAGCTTCTTCATCAGTTTTCGCTGTAGTAACGATTACGATGTCCATACCGCGGACTTTACTTACTTTATCATAATCAATCTCAGGGAAAATTAGTTGCTCTTTAACACCTAATGTGTAGTTCCCACGACCATCGAATGATTTCTTAGAAACACCACGGAAATCACGTACACGTGGTAAAGAAACTGATACTAATTTGTCGAAGAACTCATACATTTGTTGTCCGCGTAAAGTTACTTTCGCACCGATTGGCATACCTTCACGAAGACGGAAACCAGCGATTGATTTTTTAGCGCGAGTTACAACAGGTTTTTGACCTGCGATTTGCGTTAATTCTTCTACTGCATTGTCTAAAGCTTTTGAGTTAGATACCGCGTCACCAACACCAGTGTTGATTACGATCTTTTCGATTTTCGGTACTTCCATCACAGATTTATAGTTAAACTTGCTCATTAGAGCAGGAGTAATTTCCTTTTGGAACTTCTCTTTAAGGCGATTCAATGAAGTGACCTCCTTTCTTAAGAAAATTATTTATCTAATAATTCACCAGATTTTTTTGCAATACGAACTTTTTTACCATCTTCTACTTTGAAGCCTACGCGAGTAGGTTCGCCTGTTTTCGGATCTAATACCATAACATTAGAAACGTGAATAGGTGCTTCTTTCGTAATAATTCCACCTTGTGGATTTAATTGAGATGGCTTAGAGTGTTTTTTAACGATGTTAACACCCTCAACGATAACACGGTTTTGCTTTGGGAAAGCCACAAGGATAACGCCTTGTTTTCCTTTGTCTTTACCAGTGATTACCTGAACTTTATCACCTTTTTTTACATGCATCTTAATTCTGCACCTCCTTAGCAAGGCAATACCTTAAATTATAGAACTTCTGGAGCTAAAGAAACGATCTTCATGAAGTTGCTATCACGTAATTCACGAGCTACTGGTCCGAAGATACGAGTACCACGTGGGCTCTTATCGTCTTTGATGATAACCGCTGCGTTTTCATCAAATTTAATATAAGAACCGTCCGGACGACGAGCTCCGCTCTTCGTACGTACCACTACTGCCTTAACAACGTCACCTTTTTTAACAACGCCACCTGGTGTTGCTTGTTTTACCGTAGCAACGATAATATCACCAATATTAGCATATTTACGACCAGAGCCGCCTAATACTTTAATTGTTAAAAGTTCACGTGCACCAGAGTTGTCAGCAACTTTCAAACGAGATTCTTGTTGGATCATGTTATGAAACCTCCCTTCGGACTAAAAATTCCGATTCGTCTATTTAGATAACAACCGCTTCTTCAACGATTTCAACTAAACGGAAACGCTTAGTAGCAGAAAGCGGGCGAGTTTCCATGATTTTAACGATATCGCCAAGTTTTGCTTGGTTTTGCTCATCATGGGCTTTGTACTTTTTAGAATACTTAACACGTTTTCCGTACAAGGAATGAGTTTTGTAAGTTTCAACTAAAACTGTAATCGTTTTGTCCATTTTATCAGACACAACACGACCAGTATAAACTTTGCGTTGGTTACGTTCGCTCACTATGCAAACCTCCCCTCAATTTATCGATTAATTCCGATCTCTCTTTCACAAACTACAGTTTTCATACGAGCAATCGCTTTACGCACTTCACGGATGCGAGTTGGATTCTCTAATTGTCCTGTAGCAAGTTGGAAGCGAAGATTGAACAATTCTTCCTTTAAAGCTTTAACTTTTGTTTCGATTTCGGCAGTGGTTAATTCACGAATATCATTAGTTTTCATTAGATTCACCACCATTTTCTTCACGTTTTACGAACTTACATTTCACAGGTAGTTTGTGAGCTGCAAGACGTAATGCTTCGCGTGCTACCTCTTCAGATACACCCGCGATTTCAAACATAATTTTCCCAGGTTTTACTACTGCTACCCAGCCTTCTGGTGCCCCTTTACCGGAACCCATACGTACTTCTAGAGGTTTTGCAGTGTAAGGTTTAGAAGGGAAAATTTTAATCCATACTTTACCGCCACGTTTCATGTAACGAGTCATTGCACGACGAGCAGCTTCGATTTGACGGTTTGTAATCCATGAAGCAGCTTGTGCTTGTAAACCGAATTCACCGAAAGCAATTTCAGTTCCACCTTTTGCACGACCACGCATTTTACCACGATGCTCTCTACGATATTTTACGCGTTTTGGCATTAACATATTATTTTCCTCCTTCCTCAGAAGCTTTCTTTTTTGTAGGAAGGACTTCTCCACGGTAGATCCATACTTTTACGCCTAATTTACCGTATGTTGTATCAGCTTCAACTGCTGCATAGTCAATATCAGCGCGAAGTGTATGAAGTGGAACAGTTCCTTCACTGTAAGATTCTGCACGAGCGATATCAGCCCCGCCAAGACGACCAGAAACCTGTGTTTTAATACCTTTTGCTCCTGCACGCATAGCACGTTGAATAACTTGCTTTTGTGCACGACGGAATGATACACGGTTTTCTAATTGACGAGCGATGTTTTCGCCCACTAATTTAGCGTTAAGATCAGCTCTCTTAACTTCTAAAATGTTAATGTGTACACGCTTGCCTGTTAATTGGTTAAGAGCTTTACGAAGTGCTTCAACTTCAGTACCACCTTTACCAATTACCATACCAGGTTTTGCAGTGTGAATTGTAACATTTACACGATTTGCTGCACGTTCGATTTCTACTTTAGCAACAGCAGAATCTTTTAAGCGTACAGTAATGTACTCACGGATTTTGATGTCTTCATGTAATAACGTAGCATAATCTTTCTCAGCGAACCAACGAGATTCCCAGTCGCGGATAATACCGACACGAAGACCAATTGGATTAACCTTCTGACCCATCGATTATCCCTCCTTCTTTTCTGATACCACAACTGTGATGTGGCTTGTGCGTTTGTTAATTTGGCTTGCACGACCCATTGCACGTGGACGGAAACGTTTCAACGTTGGACCTTCGTCAACGAAGACTTTTTCAACAACTAGGTTGTTAATATCCATCTCATAATTGTGCTCTGCATTTGCGATTGCAGATTTTAAAACTTTTTCTACAACTGGAGAAGCAGTTTTTGGTGTGTGGTTAAGGATAGCAATCGCTTCACCCACTTGCTTACCTCGGATTAAGTCTACTACTAAACGAACCTTACGAGGAGCAATACGAACTGTTCTCACTACTGCTTTAGCTTGCATTGAAGTGCCTCCTCTCATTATCTTCTAGTTTTCTTATCGTCAGCAAGGTGACCTTTATACGTACGAGTTGGTGCGAATTCACCTAACTTATGGCCAACCATATCCTCAGTGATGTACACAGGTACGTGTTTACGACCATCATATACAGCAATTGTATGTCCGATGAACTGAGGGAAGATTGTTGAACGGCGAGACCAAGTTTTAACAACTTGTTTTTGCTCAGATGCAACTAATTTTTCCATTTTGTTCATTAAGTGATCATCGACAAATGGTCCTTTTTTTAAGCTACGAGCCATTTTGGTGCCTCCCTTCGTGATTGGCGTACGGTTCTTGAAATGAACCGTACTACAATCCCATTATTTTTTACGACGACGAACGATAAATTTATCAGACGCTTTGTTTTTCTTACGAGTCTTGAATCCAAGAGTTGGTTTACCCCATGGAGACATTGGAGACTTACGTCCGATTGGAGAGCGTCCTTCACCACCACCGTGTGGGTGATCAACCGGGTTCATTACAGAACCACGAACTGTTGGGCGCTTACCTAACCAGCGAGAGCGACCTGCTTTACCGATTTTGATAAGTTCGTGTTGTTCGTTACCAACTTGACCGATTGAAGCGCGACAAGCAGATAATACTAAACGTACTTCACCAGAAGTTAAACGTACAAGTACGTATTTTCCTTCTTTACCAAGTACTTGAGCAGACGTACCAGCAGAACGGACTAATTGTCCTCCACGACCAGGCTTAAGCTCGATATTATGAACAACAGTACCTACTGGAATGTTGATTAATGGTAATGCGTTACCGATTTTAATGTCAGCTTCAGGGCCAGACATAACTTCCATACCTACTTCTAAAGTTTTAGGAGCAAGAATGTAACGTTTTTCACCGTCAACGTAGTTAATTAATGCGATATTCGCAGAGCGGTTTGGATCGTATTCGATCGTAGCAACGCGTCCTGGAATTCCATCTTTGTTACGCTTAAAGTCGATGATACGGTATTGACGCTTATGTCCGCCACCTTGATGACGTACAGTAATTTTACCTTGGTTATTACGACCAGCCTTTTTGCTTAAAGGAGCAAGTAAAGACTTTTCTGGTCTGTCAGTCGTGATTTCAGCGAAATCATTCGTAGTCATGTTACGACGACCGTTAGTAGTTGGATTATACTTTTTAATTCCCATCTCAATTTCCCTCCTTCTTTAGTAAGAATTAAACGCCTTGGAAGATTTCGATTTCTTTGCTGTCAGCAGTTAGCTTAACGATTGCTTTACGACGACGGCTAGTAAAACCAGCGTGACGACCAACACGTTTTGCTTTCGGCTTGTAGTTCATGATATTTACTTTGTCTACATTAACACCAAAGATCGCTTCTATAGCGTCTTTAACCTCTGTTTTATTAGATTTAACGTCCACGTCGAACGTGTATTTTTTTTCAGCCATCATTTCCATAGAACGTTCAGTGATAACTGGGCGCTTAATGATATCACGAGGATCTCTCATTATGCAAGCACCTCCTCTACTTTTTCCACTGCCGCTTTTGTCATGATTAGCTTATCATGATGAAGCACATCTAGCACGTTTACGCCATCAGCAGTGATTACTGTTACTCCAGGGATATTGCGAGCAGATAACTCTACAGATTCGTTTGCATCAGCAGTTACGATAAGAGCTTTCTTCTCAACAGTTAATCCTTTAAGTACTGCTACCATGTCTTTTGTTTTTGGTGCATTTAACACTAGGTCCTCAAGAACTACAATGTTGTTCTCAACTACTTTAGTAGCTAATGCAGATTTGATTGCTAAACGACGAACTTTCTTAGGAAGTTTGTACGCATAGCTTCTTGGTGTAGGTCCGAATACCGTACCACCACCACGCCATTGAGGAGAGCGGATAGAACCTTGACGAGCACGTCCAGTTCCTTTTTGACGCCATGGTTTACGACCACCACCACGAACTTCAGAGCGAGTTTTTACTTTGTGTGTACCTTGACGTAAAGATGCACGTTGCATCATTACAGCTTCAAATAGTACAGCTTCATTTGGTTCGATACCGAAAATAGCTTCAGCTAATTCGATTTCACCAACCTGTGAACCAGTTTGGTTATATACAGTAACTTTTGGCATTGGAATTCCTCCTTCCTATTGTGAATTATTTGCTAACCTTCACAGCGCCTTGAACAACTACAAGAGATTTCTTAGCACCTGGAACGTTACCTTTTACTAGTAATAAGTTGCGCTCAGTGTCAACTTGAACGATTTCTAAGTTTTGGATAGTAACTTGGTCTCCACCCATACGTCCAGCAAGTTTTTTGCCTTTGAATACACGGTTCGGAGCAACTGGCCCCATTGAACCTGGACGACGGTGATAGCGAGAACCATGAGACATAGGTCCGCGAGATTGTCCGTGGCGTTTAATAACACCTTGGAAACCTTTACCTTTAGAAATTCCTGTTACGTCAACGATTTCACCTGCAGCGAAAACTTCAACTTTTACCTCTTGACCAACCTCTAATCCGTCCACGTCTGCATCGCGGATTTCGCGAATGAAGCGCTTAGGAGTTGTAGATGCTTTAGCAGTGTGGCCTTGTTCAGGTTTGTTAGTTAACTTTTCACGTTTATCTTCAAATCCTAACTGAATTGCGTTGTAGCCATCAGTTTCAGTTGTTTTCTTTTGAAGAACAACGTTTGGATTAGCAGCGATTACCGTTACTGGGATTAACTCACCGTTCTCAGCAAATACTTGAGTCATACCGATCTTTCTTCCTAAGATTCCTTTGGTCATGAGTTACACCTCCTACATTTTTAAGTTATATGAATTATAGTTTGATTTCGATATCTACACCAGATGGTAAATCTAAACGCATTAATGAATCTACTGTTTGCGGAGTAGGACTCACGATGTCGATTAGACGTTTGTGTGTGCGCATTTCGAATTGTTCACGAGAATCTTTGTACTTATGAACAGCACGAAGAATTGTGTAAATAGTCTTCTCAGTTGGTAATGGGATCGGACCAGAAACTGTTGCCCCAGAACGCTTAGCTGTTTCTACAATTTTCTCAGCTGATTGATCAAGAATACGGTGATCATAAGCTTTTAAACGGATACGAATTTTTTCTTTTGCCATTATTTTCCCTCCTTCGTTCGCCTATTTCTAAAATAGACCTTCTCCATGGAAATTTCCCCACACCATGCCATGGCAAAGCGGCCGGGTGTGTCAGCAACCTTCCACTTCATCGCAGTCAAAGACCAACATTGTCTATTATACAATGTTATTCGTCTAGATGCAAGCATCTTTTTGTTCGCATCTGCTTTTCTCTACTTTTGCTATTATACATGGCACTTTAAAGAATATCAAGTTTTCATCTACTCTTATTCAACTTACAGTTTTTGGGTGTTATTTTCGTTTTATATACTATAGAAGAAACTCATCCGAAAATAGAAAATACATCTCTTTCTTCTATAGTAATAAGCAATAAAAAAACTCAAGGGAGAATCCCTTGAGTTTTTAATAATCTAATTAAAGACTACTCAGCAACGATTGTAGCAACTACACCGTAACCTACTGTACGTCCACCTTCACGAATAGAGAATTTAGTTCCCTCTTCGATAGCGATTGGAGCGATAAGTTCGATAGTCATTTCGATGTTGTCACCAGGCATTACCATTTCAGTACCTTCTGGTAATTGGATGATACCAGTTACGTCAGTTGTACGGAAGTAGAACTGTGGACGGTAGTTAGCGAAGAATGGAGTATGACGTCCACCTTCTTCTTTAGATAATACGAAAACCTCAGCTTTGAATTTAGCGTGTGCTTTTACAGAGCCAGTTTTAGCAAGAACTTGTCCACGTTGGATGTCTTCACGAGCAACCCCACGAAGTAGAGCACCGATGTTGTCTCCAGCTTGAGCTTGGTCAAGAAGCTTACGGAACATTTCTACACCAGTTACAGTTGTAGTAGCATTCTCTTCAGCAAGACCGATGATTTCTACTACGTCACCAACTTTAACGATTCCACGCTCAACACGACCAGTTGCAACTGTACCACGACCTGTGATAGAGAATACATCCTCGATAGGCATTAAGAATGGTTTGTCAGTTTCACGTTCTGGAGTTGGGATGTAAGCATCAACTTCAGTCATTAATTCGATGATTTTTTCTTCCCACTCAGCTTCTCCTTGAAGAGCTTTAAGAGCAGAACCTTTAATTACAGGAATATCGTCGCCTGGGAATCCGTATTCAGATAATAGGTCGCGAACTTCCATTTCTACTAATTCTAATAATTCTTCGTCATCTACCATGTCGCATTTGTTTAAGAATACAACGATGTAAGGAACACCTACTTGACGAGAAAGAAGGATGTGCTCACGTGTTTGAGGCATTGGACCATCAGCAGCAGATACTACTAAGATACCGCCGTCCATTTGAGCAGCACCAGTGATCATGTTTTTAACATAGTCAGCATGACCTGGGCAGTCAACGTGTGCATAGTGGCGAGTTTCAGTTTCGTACTCAACGTGTGCAGTTGAGATTGTGATTCCGCGCTCTCTTTCTTCTGGAGCAGCGTCGATTTGATCGTATCCGCGTGCTTCAGCACCACCAGCTTTTGCAAGAACTGTAGTGATCGCAGCAGTTAATGTAGTTTTACCATGGTCAACGTGGCCGATTGTACCGATGTTAACATGGGGTTTAGAACGTTCGAATTTAGCTTTAGCCATTCTAAATTCCTCCTTAGTTTATATGGGTTATTTTATATTTAGACTAGAAAGTGAAACTTGCGTCTCACTTTCTAAGCTTACATAAGTAGTTATACTTGAACAATCGATAAAAATCAATTATTCACCTTTATTTTTTTTAATAATTTCTTCAGAAACAGACTTCGGTACTTCTTCATAATGATCAAATGTCATTGAGAATGTTCCGCGTCCTTGAGTGTTAGAACGTAATGCCGTTGCATAACCGAACATTTCAGAAAGTGGAACCATAGCGCGAACAACTTGAGCGTTACCGCGAGCTTCCATACCTTCTACACGTCCACGACGAGATGTTACGTCGCCCATAATGTCACCCATGTACTCTTCAGGAATTACAACTCCAACTTTCATCATTGGCTCAAGAATTACTGGGCTACATTTAGAAACCGCAGCTTTAAGCGCCATAGATGCAGCGATTTTGAACGCCATCTCAGATGAATCGACATCATGGTAAGATCCGTCAACTAACGCAGCTTTGATGTCAACTAATGGGTAACCAGCTAGTACACCATTTTTAAGTGAGTCTTCAAGACCCGCTCCAACAGCTGGGATGTATTCACGTGGAACTACACCGCCGACGATTTTGTTTTGGAATTCAAAACCTTTACCTTCTTCGTTAGGTTCAAACTCAATCCAAACGTGACCGAATTGTCCACGACCACCAGATTGACGAGCGAACTTACCTTCAACTTTCGCAGCAGCGCGGAAAGTCTCACGGTATGCTACCTGAGGAGCACCAACGTTCGCTTCCACTTTGAATTCACGGCGCATACGGTCAACGATGATATCAAGGTGAAGTTCACCCATACCAGCGATGATTGTTTGGCCAGTTTCTTGGTCAGTGTGAGCACGGAATGTTGGATCTTCTTCAGAAAGCTTAGATAATGCTGTACCCATTTTATCTTGGTCAGCTTTAGATTTTGGTTCGATAGCTACAGAGATAACTGGTTCTGGGAATTCCATAGACTCAAGGATAACAAGGCTCTTCTCGTCACAAAGAGTATCACCAGTAGTAGTATCTTTTAAACCTACAGCAGCAGCGATATCACCAGCGTAAACTGTTGAAATCTCTTCACGGCTGTTAGCGTGCATTTGTAGGATACGACCTACACGCTCACGCTTACCTTTAGTTGAGTTTTTCACGTATGATCCAGAGTTTAACACACCAGAGTACACACGGAAGAACGTTAACTTACCAACATAAGGATCAGTCATGATTTTGAATGCTAAAGCTGCGAATGGTTCTTCATCGCTAGACTTACGCTCGATAGCTTCATCTGTATCCGGAAGAGTACCTTTAATAGCAGGTACATCTAATGGAGATGGTAGGTAGTCGATAACTGCGTCTAACAGAATTTGAACACCTTTATTTTTGAATGCAGAACCACAGATTACTGGGAAGAATTCTACAGAAGTTGTAGCCTTACGGATACCAGCTTTAAGCTCTTCTACAGTGATTTCTTCACCTTCTAGGTACTTCATCATCATTTCTTCATCAAGCTCAGCTACCGCTTCAATAAGTTTTCCACGGTATTCTTCAGCTAATTCTTTATGCTCTTCAGGAATTTCGACACGCTCGATGTCTGTTCCTAAATCGTTAGCGTACATGTAAGCACACTCTTCAACAAGGTCAATGATACCATTGAACTCATCTTCAGCACCGATTGGTAACTGAATTGGATGTGCGTTTGCTTGTAAACGATCGTGGATTGTTCCTACAGAGTATAAGAAATCTGCACCAATCTTATCCATTTTGTTAACGAATACGATACGAGGTACACCATAAGTAGTAGCCTGACGCCAAACAGTTTCTGTTTGTGGTTCTACACCAGATTGTGCATCAAGTACTGCTACTGCGCCATCAAGTACGCGTAAAGAACGTTCTACTTCTACTGTGAAATCTACGTGTCCTGGAGTGTCAATGATATTTACACGGTGACCTTTCCATTGTGCTGTAGTTGCAGCAGAAGTAATTGTGATACCACGTTCTTGCTCTTGCTCCATCCAGTCCATCTGAGATGCACCTTCATGAGTTTCACCGATTTTATGAATACGTCCTGTGTAATACAGAATACGCTCAGTTGCTGTTGTTTTACCAGCATCGATGTGAGCCATGATACCAATATTACGAGTGTTTTCTAAAGAGAACTCTCTAGTCATTTGGTGTCTTGCTCCTTCCATATATGGATTGGATTATTTTATTTTAAGTAGCAAAAAAGCCACTTTATATTGTTACATATGCCAGTGTCCAGTACCCTCATTATGTAAAACGAGCGCCCAACGAAAGGGAGAGGCATTCTCCCTCTCCACACTTCCATAAGCGACAAATAAAGCGGTTTATGCTTACATTTATTTTACGTTGAATCCTACCAACGGTAATGAGCAAATGCTTTGTTAGCTTCTGCCATTTTATGAGTGTCTTCACGTTTCTTAACAGATGCACCAGCGTTGTTAGCTGCATCTAAGATTTCGTAAGCTAGACGCTCTTCCATAGTTTTTTCACCACGAAGACGAGCATAGTTTACTAACCAGCGAAGACCTAAAGTTGTACGGCGTTCTGGACGAACCTCAACTGGAACTTGGTAGTTAGCACCACCAACACGACGAGCGCGTACTTCAAGAACAGGCATGATGTTCTTAAGAGCTTGCTCGAATACTTCCATTGGTTCTTTATCTGAACGTTCACGAACGATATCGAAAGCGTTATAAAGAATTGTTTGAGATTTACCTTTTTTACCGTCAACCATCATTTTGTTGATTAGGCGTGTTACAAGTTTAGAATTGTACATTGGATCTGGTAACACGTCACGTTTCGCAACAGGTCCTTTACGAGGCATATTGAGTTCCTCCTTTCATTATAAGTTTATTATTTTTTAGCAGGTTTTGGTCGCTTAGTACCATATTTAGAACGTCCTTGCATACGTTTGTCAACACCAGCTGTATCAAGCGCACCACGAACGATGTGGTAACGTACCCCTGGTAAATCCTTTACTCGACCACCGCGAATTAATACTACGCTATGCTCTTGTAGGTTATGACCGATACCTGGGATGTAAGCTGTAACTTCAATACCGTTTGTTAAACGTACACGAGCGTATTTACGTAACGCTGAGTTCGGTTTCTTCGGAGTCATTGTACCAACACGAGTACACACACCACGTTTTTGAGGTGCAGAGATATCAGTTGATTTTTTCTTTAAAGAATTAAAACCTTTGTTTAACGCAGGTGATTTAGACTTCCATACTTTATCAGTACGACCATTTCTCACTAATTGGTTAATAGTAGGCATTTGATTATCCTCCCTTCGCATGTTTGTATGACCACATATCCAGGTGGTTCATTATTAGTTGAAAACAAAGTTTTTGCAAGGAAGAGCAAATGCTCTCTCCTCACAAAAACAGTTTTAACTTATTATTCCTATTGCTGAAGCTCCCACTTGAATCCCCGAAACTTTTCCAAGCTTACGAACTGATTCAACTTTGGTTATGGGTATGTTATGTTGCAAGGCAGTACGAATGATAACATGGGTTAACCGCACATCAGCATCTTCCGCAATAACAACTTCTTTAACTATACCATTTTTGATTGCTTCCAATGTTCGTTTATGACCAACGACTACATTTTCAGCATTTGACACTTTTTGATAAGACATTTAAATATCCTCCAAAGCATCATTCAGGAGCAACCTTGATTATAGTAACATTTTGTCTCATACAATGTCAACTAGGATCAGCTGTTTTTATACAAAATTTACGACGGAAAATTTTACTGTTCCACATAAACTTCATCGTTTTCTACATTCATGTTATCTTGTGTTGTTTTTACAAGATCCACTTTGCGATAACGATTCATACCTGTTCCAGCAGGAACAAGCTTACCGATAATAACATTCTCTTTCAATCCTAGAAGCTCATCGCGTTTACCCTTAATTGCTGCATCTGTTAGAACACGAGTTGTTTCTTGGAATGACGCCGCAGATAAGAACGAATCTGTCTCAAGTGAAGCTTTTGTAATACCAAGTAGAACCGGTCTAGCCGTTGCTGGTTGTTTACCTTTCAGTAACACCTTCGCATTCGCATCAGTAAACTGATGGATATCTAGTAATGTTCCTGGTAATACATCCGTTTCACCCGCATCACTTACACGAACTTTACGTAGCATTTGACGTACCATTACTTCTACGTGTTTGTCACCAATTTCTACCCCTTGCATACGGTATACTTTTTGAACTTCACGTAATAAGTATTCTTGAACTGCTGTAATGTCCGTTACTTTTAGTAATTCCTTCGGATCAATAGAACCTTCTGTTAACTCTTTACCGTGGCTAATTGGCTGTCCTAGAGTTACTTTCAGACGAGCACCGTAAGGAATAGCATACGTACGAGCTTCAACTTCACCCTGTACAACTACTTCTTGGCGATCTTTAACATCGTTGATCGCTGCGATAACACCGTCAATTTCACTGATAACTGCCTGACCCTTCGGATTACGAGCTTCGAAGATCTCTTGGATACGAGGTAAACCTTGTGTGATATCATCTCCGGCAACCCCACCTGTATGGAACGTACGCATCGTTAACTGTGTACCTGGCTCACCGATAGATTGAGCTGCGATAATACCTACCGCTTCTCCTACTTCTACGTCTGTACCAGTTGCTAAGTTACGACCGTAACACTTCTTACATACACCATGGCGAGTATTACACGTAAACGCTGAACGAATGTTTACAGTTTCAACACCCGACTTTTCAACGATATGAGCAATATCTTCAGTAATTAATTGATTTTCAACAACTAATACTTCACCTGTTTCAGGGTGTTTTACAGTTTTTCTTGCAAAACGTCCAACAAGACGATCATATAGTGACTCAATAACTTCATTACCCTCTTTAATCGCACCAATTAGTAAACCGCGATCTGTTCCACAATCATCTTGACGAACAATTACATCTTGTGCAACGTCTACAAGACGACGTGTTAAGTAACCAGAATCGGCAGTTTTAAGTGCTGTATCGGCAAGACCTTTACGCGCACCATGCGTAGAGATGAAGTACTCAAGTACTGTTAAACCTTCACGGAAACTCGATTTGATCGGAAGCTCAATGATACGACCAGATGGATTGGCCATCAGACCACGCATACCAGCAAGCTGAGTAAAGTTCGATGCGTTACCACGGGCACCGGAATCACTCATCATGAAGATTGGGTTGCGTTTATTCAAGGATTTCATCAGCTTTCCTTGGATAACATCTTTTGCATTACTCCAAATAGAGATAACGCGATCGTAACGTTCTTCTTCCGTGATTAAACCGCGACGGAATTGTTTAATTACATTATCTACTTTTGCTTGTGCTTCATGGAGAATTTCATCTTTTTCACCTAATACAAGAATATCTGATACCCCAACTGTAATACCAGCTTTTGTAGAGTATTTAAATCCTAAGTTTTTCATACGGTCAAGCATGCGAGACGTTTCTGTAATTTGGAAACGTTTGAATACTTCCGCAATAATATTACCAAGGATTTTCTTGCTAAATGGTGCCACTTCTTCGCGACTAGCAATAATTTCTTTAATGTTCGCACCTTTTTCAACGAAATATTCCGCTGGTGTTTCTTTTTCAAGGTTTGAGTTTGTTGGTTCATTAATATAAGGGAACGACTCTGGTAAGATTTCGTTAAATATTAATTTACCAACTGTTGTTAATAGAAGCTTACTCTTTTGCTCTTCAGTAAACGTTACATTATTTACCGAACTCGCAGCAACTGCAACACGTGTGTGCAGATGTACATATCCATTTTGGTATGCAAGTATTGCTTCGTTTGCATCTTTGAAGACCATACCTTCACCGATTGCACCCTCGCGCTCAAGTGTTAAGTAATAGTTACCTAATACCATATCCTGAGATGGAGTAACAACTGGTTTTCCGTCTTTTGGATTCAAGATGTTTTGTGCCGCTAACATAAGGATACGAGCTTCTGCTTGTGCCTCTGATGATAACGGAACGTGAACCGCCATTTGGTCACCGTCAAAGTCCGCGTTGTATGCAGTACATACAAGTGGGTGAAGACGGATTGCACGACCTTCTACTAGTGTAGGTTCAAACGCCTGGATACCAAGACGGTGAAGTGTTGGTGCGCGGTTTAGAAGTACTGGATGCTCTTTGATCACAGATTCTAAAACGTCCCAAACTTCAGGGTGTACACGCTCGATTTTACGTTTAGCACTCTTAATGTTGTGTGCTAATCCTTTTCCAACTAACTCTTTCATAACGAAAGGTTTAAACAATTCAAGTGCCATTTCTTTCGGCAATCCACATTGGTACATCTTTAAGTTCGGTCCTACAACGATTACAGAACGGCCAGAGTAGTCAACACGTTTACCTAATAAGTTTTGACGGAAACGTCCTTGTTTACCTTTAAGCATGTGAGATAGTGATTTTAATGGACGGTTACCTGGTCCAGTAACTGGACGGCCACGGCGACCATTATCGATTAATGCGTCTACAGCTTCTTGTAACATACGTTTTTCGTTTTGAACGATAATGCTTGGTGCACCTAAGTCCAATAGACGTTTTAAACGGTTGTTACGGTTAATTACACGACGATATAAGTCGTTTAAGTCAGAAGTAGCAAAACGTCCACCATCTAACTGTACCATTGGGCGTAGTTCTGGTGGGATAACTGGAAGAACCTCTAAGATCATCCAAGATGGGTGATTTCCAGAGTTACGGAATGCTTCTAATACTTCTAGACGTTTAATAGCACGAGTACGGCGTTGTCCTTGTGCTGTTTTTAATTCTTCTTTTAAGAAGTCTACTTCTTTATCTAAATCGATGTCTTGCAGTAATTTTTTAATCGCTTCTGCACCCATAGCAGCATGGAATGTACTGCCATATCGATCACGATATGCACGGTATTCTTTTTCAGAAAGTAATTGCTTCTTATCAAGTGGTGTATCTCCACTTTCTGTTACAACATAAGAAGCGAAATAAATTACTTCTTCAAGCGCGCGAGGGGACATGTCTAAGACAAGTCCCATGCGGCTCGGGATACCTTTGAAATACCAAATATGAGATACAGGAGCAGCTAATTCGATATGACCCATACGTTCACGACGAACTTTTGCACGCGTTACTTCAACGCCACATCGATCACAAACTACACCTTTATAACGTACACGTTTATATTTCCCGCAATGACATTCCCAGTCCTTTTGTGGTCCGAAAATACGCTCACAGAACAAGCCATCTTTTTCAGGCTTTAACGTACGATAGTTAATTGTTTCTGGTTTCTTAACTTCACCGTATGACCAAGAACGAATCTTGTCAGGTGAAGCAAGTCCAATCTTCATATATTCAAAGTTATTTACATCTATCAAGGGGCCTACCTCCCTTTTAGTCTACAGGTTATCCCAATTATTCCTTAGTTGTCTCAACTTCAACATTCAATTTATCTGCTGATTGATGATCATCGTCATCTTCCGTATCACGCATTTCAATTTCTGTATCGTTGATAGACATCATTTTAACGTCCATACCTAAACTTTGCAGTTCTTTAATCAATACTTTGAATGATTCAGGAACGCCTGGTTCTGGAACATTTTCACCTTTAACAATTGCTTCATACGTCTTAACACGTCCAATAACATCATCAGACTTCACTGTTAAGATTTCTTGAAGAGTATAAGCAGCACCATAAGCTTCAAGTGCCCAAACCTCCATCTCACCAAAACGCTGTCCACCGAACTGAGCTTTACCTCCAAGAGGTTGCTGCGTTACAAGTGAGTATGGTCCAGTAGAACGAGCATGAAGTTTATCGTCAACCATGTGCGCAAGTTTGATCATATACATGACACCAACAGATACACGGTTATCGAATGGCTCACCAGTACGTCCGTCATACAGGATTGTTTTCGCGTCATTTGCCATACCAGCTTCTTCAATTGTGCCCCATACATCTTCCTCACGAGCACCATCGAATACCGGTGTTGCAATGTGAATACCAAGGTATCTTGCCGCCATACCAAGATGAAGCTCTAATACCTGACCGATATTCATACGAGATGGTACCCCTAATGGGTTTAACATGATATCGATTGGCGTACCATCTGGTAAGTAAGGCATATCTTCTTCCGGTAAAATACGGGAGATAACACCTTTGTTACCATGACGACCAGCCATTTTGTCACCTTCAGAAATTTTACGCTTTTGAACGATATATGCACGTACAAGTTGATTCACGCCTGGTGGCAATTCATCGCCATCTTCACGGTTAAACACTTTTACATCTAAGATAATACCGCCACCACCGTGTGGTAC
Organism: Bacillus sp. FSL H8-0492; assembly: GCF_038006145.1. NCBI lineage: Bacteria > Bacillati > Bacillota > Bacilli > Caryophanales > Bacillaceae > Bacillus > Bacillus sp. FSL H8-0492. The sequence continues at coordinate 116,514 of NZ_JBBOUP010000001.1, read as the reverse complement.
ACGTAGTGATGTATCACGTACTTCACGTGCTTTTTCACCGAAGATTGCATGTAATAGACGTTCTTCTGCCGTTAATTCTGTTACACCTTTTGGCGTTACTTTACCAACAAGTAGATCTCCATCTTTTACTTCAGCACCGACGCGAATAATACCGCGCTCGTCAAGATTACGAAGTGCATCTTCTCCAACATTCGGGATATCACGTGTAATTTCTTCTGGTCCAAGCTTCGTATCACGAGCTTCTGATTCATATTCTTCAATATGGATAGAAGTGTACACATCATCTTTTACAAGGCGCTCACTCATGATGATCGCATCCTCATAGTTATAACCGTCCCATGTCATAAAGCCAACAAGCACGTTACGTCCAAGCGCCAGTTCACCTAGTTCCATAGAAGGACCATCCGCAAGGATTTCACCTTTTACAACTTGGTCTCCAACACTTACGATTGGACGTTGGTTGTAGCAAGTTCCTTGGTTAGAACGAATGAATTTTTGCATTTTGTAGCGATCTAAGTCGCCTTTTACTGTTTGACCGTCAACGTCTACATAGCGACGTACCCAAACTTCACGTGCTTCTACGCGCTCAACAACACCAGGCTGTTTACAGATTACTGCAGCACCTGAGTCTTTTGCTGATACGTACTCCATACCTGTACCTACAATCGGAGATTCCGGATTTATTAACGGAACCGCCTGACGTTGCATGTTCGCTCCCATAAGTGCGCGGTTAGAGTCATCGTTTTCTAAGAACGGAATACAAGCTGTCGCTGCCGACACTACTTGTTTTGGAGATACATCCATGTAGTCGATGCGTTCTTTATTTGTGACAATGTTTTCACCACGGAAACGAGCTACGATATCTTCATCAAGGAATTCCCCTACTTCAGATAATTTCATATTCGCTTGGGCTACAACATAGTTATCTTCTTCATCTGCTGTTAAATAATCAACCTGCCCTGTTACAAGACCAGTTTCTGGGTCAACACGACGGTATGGCGTTTCAATGAAACCAAACTCATTTACTTTCGCAAACGAAGATAACGAGTTAATCAAACCGATGTTTGGTCCCTCTGGCGTTTCAATTGGACACATACGACCATAGTGAGAGTAGTGAACGTCACGTACTTCAAAGCCTGCGCGCTCACGCGTTAAACCACCGGGTCCTAATGCAGATAGTCTTCGTTTGTGAGTTAACTCTGCTAATGGGTTTGTTTGATCCATGAACTGAGATAACTGAGAACTTCCGAAGAACTCTTTAATAGATGCAATAACCGGGCGAATGTTAATTAACGCTTGTGGTGTAATTGCATTTGTATCTTGAATCGACATTCTCTCACGAACAACACGTTCCATACGAGAAAGACCGATACGGAATTGGTTTTGTAGTAACTCTCCTACAGAACGCAGACGACGATTTCCTAAGTGGTCAATATCATCTGTATCCCCTACTTTATATAGCAAGTTAAAGAAGTAGCTAATAGAAGCAAGAATATCACCTGGTGTGATGTGTTTTATATCACGAGTAATATTTGCATTCCCAATTACGTTTATAGATCGTTCGCCTTCTGATTCTGGAGCATAAATCTTAATAGATTGCAGCTCAACATCGCCTGCTACCACTCCACCCATTGGTTTCGCTGTTTTGAATCCAATGTTTTTCTCTAAGTAAGGTAGAATGCGATCCAGTGTACGACGATCTAAGACTGTTCCTTCTGCCGCTAAAATTTCACCAGTTTCTGGATCCACCAGTGTTTCAGCTAAACGTTGGTTAAACAATCTGTTTTTAATGTGTAGCTTTTTGTTGATCTTATAGCGACCTACATTTGCTAAATCGTAGCGCTTTGGATCAAAGAAACGAGACACAAGTAAGCTCTTTGCATTTTCTACTGTTGGTGGTTCACCAGGGCGTAGACGCTCATAAATTTCAAGCAATGCTTTCTCTGTGCTATCTGTGTTGTCTTTTTCTAACGTATTGCTTAAGTATTCGTTATCACCTAAAAGCTCGGTGATTTCTTGATCAGAGCCAAACCCTAATGCGCGTAACAAAACAGTTACAGGAAGTTTACGCGTACGGTCAATACGCACATATACAACATCCTTAGCATCTGTTTCATACTCTAACCAAGCTCCGCGGTTTGGAATTACAGTAGCAGTAAAACCACGTTTTCCGTTTTTATCCACTTTGCCACTATAGTATACGCTTGGAGAGCGAACTAACTGGGAAACGATAACACGTTCTGCACCGTTAATTACGAATGTTCCAGTCTCTGTCATGAGTGGGAAATCTCCCATGAACACATCTTGTTCTTTTACTTCACCAGTTTCCTTGTTGATTAGACGCACTTTTACACGAAGTGGTGCTGCATACGTCACATCACGCTCTTTGCATTCTTCTACAGAGTATTTAGGTTCACCCAAGCTGTAGTCGATAAATTCAAGCGATAGATTTCCCGTAAAGTCTTCGATCGGAGAAATGTCTTGGAACATTTCTCGCAAACCCTCATCAAGAAACCACTGATAAGAAGAGGTTTGAATTTCGATAAGATTTGGTAACTCTAATACTTCACTAATACGGGCATAACTTCTTCGTTGGCGGTGGCGTCCGTATTGAACTAGTTGACCTGTCAACTGCTTCACCCCTCAAATCATGAGTATTATAAATGCACAAAAAAATTTGTGCAAAATCACAAATAAATACAACTACTGCTATTAGCGTAGTTTTTTTCTCTTAAAGATAGATACGTTGAGTCTTTCTACCTGCTCAAAAAAGAAAAATGGCTTCTATAAGAAAACCATCATTCTGTTTCATAATCTGCTGATTTTACTATCTTTTCCAAGAGAAGCAAAAATATACATCTTTCTCAACGCAGAAAATCATATATTGGCATTGTATAATGTTAACATAGCCAAAAATAACCGTCAACGCTTTTTTGATTTTATGATATAATATCCTTTTTTCTTTTCTACAACTTCAACTTCAGAAAATACTTCTTCTAGTTTTTTCATCGCAGATGGCGCACCTTGTTTCTTTTGAATAACAATCCACAATTCTCCACCTGAAACTAAATACTCCACAGCCTTTTCTAAAATCTCATGCACGATATCTTTACCAGCACGAATTGGAGGATTAGATAGAATAACAGCATACTTGCCATCTACATTTTCATAGACACTACTTTGCAAAATACGTATATTTTCAATTCTGTTATTAGCGGCATTTTCTTTTGCAAGTCCCAAGGCCCTTTCATTCACATCCACCATGTGAATTTCACGATTTTGAAACTCTTTCGCTAACGACAAACCGATTGGACCGTACCCACATCCTACGTCTAACACATTACCTTTAACATCTGGCATTTGAAACGCTTCAATTAAAAGACGAGAACCAAAGTCCACTTCGTTTTTCGAGAACACCCCATGGTCAGATAAAAAAGTAAATCGAGATTCACGAAGTGTAACTTCCCATCGTTTACGATCACTTTTACTAGAAGGGTCGTTAGAAAAATAATGGTCTGCCATATGGCCACCTCTTTTCTTTACAGTTAAAAAAAAAGCTCGCATAAGAGCGAGCTTTTTTTAAAGCACCAAAAGTTAATTACTTAACTTCTACAGCAGCGCCAACTTCTTCAAGTTTAGCTTTCATTTCTTCAGCTTCCTCTTTAGTAACGCCTTCTTTGATTGCTTTTGGAGTGTTGTCAACTAATTCTTTAGCTTCTTTTAAGCCAAGACCAGTGATTTCACGTACAGCTTTGATAACTTTGATTTTTTGAGCGCCAGCACTTGCAAGTACTACGTCAAATTCAGTTTGCTCAGCAGCAGCTTCACCAGCGCCACCAGCTACAGCTACAGGAGCAGCAGCAGTTACGCCGAATTCTTCCTCGATAGCTTTTACTAAGTCGTTAAGTTCTAATACAGTCATAGATTTAACTGCTTCAATGATTTGTTCTTTAGTCATTGTAAATATCCTCCCTTAAATAGGTTTGTATTGTTTTATAGATAACAAGTAATTATCTTTTAAAAAATTAAGCGCCTTGCTCTTCCTTTTGATCTGCAACTGCTTTAGTAGCAAGTGCAAGGTTACGGATTGGAGCTTGAAGAACGCTAAGAAGCATAGAAAGTAAGCCTTCACGTGATGGAAGAGTAGCGATAGCTTTAACCTCATCAAGTGTTACAAGTTTACCTTCGATTACGCCCGCTTTAATTTCTAAAGCTTCATGATTTTTAGCGAAGTCGTTTAATACTTTCGCAGGAGCAACTACATCCTCGTTACTGAACGCGATTGCGTTTGGTCCTGTTAAGAATTCGTTTAACTCAGCCATTTCAGCAGACTCTGCAGCACGACGAGTTAAAGAGTTTTTGTAAACTTTGAACTCAACGCCAGCTTCACGTAAGTTTTTACGTAATTCTGTTGCTTCAGAAACTGTTAAACCACGGTAGTCAACAACAATTGTAGATTTACTCGCGCGAAGTTTTTCAGCGATTTCAGTTACAACTTGTTGTTTAGTTTCGATTACTTTGCTCATGTTATTACACCTCCTGTAGATTATATAGAAGATGTACCGAAAGTGCACTAAAAACCTCCATGCCCAACTTGTAGACATGGAGGCATATAGTCACAGAAAAAAGATTCCGCTTCGTATATTAACACCTAGGTAGGAAATTAAGTCGAATCGACTCCTACTGTCTACGGTACACTATTAAAATTCACAACATAAATGATTATATTAAAACTTCTTTATGAAGTCAACTTCCAATTTTTACGCAAGTGTAGAAACGTCTACGCGTACGCCAGGTCCCATTGTAGAAGCAACAGTTGCGTTCTTCATGTAAGTACCTTTTGCAGCAGCTGGCTTAGCTTTTTGTAGCGTGTCAGCAATTGTTTTGAAGTTTTCTACTAATTTAGCATCTTCGAAAGATACTTTACCGATTGGAACGTGGATGTTACCAGCTTTATCAACGCGGTATTCAACTTTACCAGCTTTGATTTCGTTAACAGCTTTAGTTACATCGAAAGTAACTGTTCCAGTTTTAGGGTTTGGCATTAAACCTTTAGGTCCTAATACACGACCAAGTTTACCAACTTCACCCATCATGTCAGGAGTTGCTACTACTACATCGAAATCAAACCAACCTTTTTGGATTTTACCGATGTAATCAGCATCGCCTACGAATTCAGCGCCAGCAGCTTCAGCTTCTTTTGCTTTTTCGCCTTTAGCGAATACTAATACACGTTGTACTTTACCAGTACCGTGTGGAAGAACAACTGCACCACGAATTTGTTGGTCAGCTTTCTTAGGGTCAACACCTAAACGGAATGCAGCTTCTACAGTTGCATCAAATTTAGCTGTGTTTGTTTTCTTTACTAATTCTACTGCTTCTGTTGCAGAGTAAGCAGATGCACGATCAACAAGCTTCGCAGCTTCAACGTACTTTTTACCTCTTTTAGCCATGTTTGTTTCCTCCTTGAATGTGGTTTTAGCGGAATAACCTCCCACGTTTACGCCTTCATTCCGGGAACCCCCGAGGATGTGCGCCCATCCATTTATTTAAAAATGATGATCATTTACGATAATAAAGGTTGCGAATTGGAATTCCAGACCCGCAACCTTTTTTACAAAAAACAAATCGAATTAGTCTTCGATAACGATGCCCATACTGCGCGCAGTACCTTCAACCATACGCATTGCAGCTTCTACGCTAGCAGCGTTTAGGTCAGGCATTTTAGTTTCAGCGATTTCGCGTACTTTATCACGCTTAACAGTTGCCACTTTATTACGATTTGGTTCACCAGAACCAGACTCAATACCAGCTACTTTCTTAAGAAGAACAGCAGCAGGAGGAGTTTTAGTAATGAAAGTGAATGAACGGTCCTCAAATACCGTAATTTCAACAGGGATGATAAGACCAGCTTGATCAGCTGTACGAGCGTTAAACTCTTTACAGAAGCCCATGATGTTAACACCTGCTTGTCCTAATGCTGGACCAACCGGCGGAGCTGGATTAGCTTTACCTGCAGGAATCTGAAGTTTTACCATTTTAATTACCTTTTTAGCCACGAGACACACCTCCTTAAGTCCGTGATGTGGTCAATTGGGCAGTGATTTGCCCTCCCACTTCATATTTTATCATAATGATAAAATCTTTTTCAAAAAACGTCTCCGTTACCGAAGACGTACTGACTTAAAAGATATTATCACTTTTTACAATTCATTTCAAGTTTCATTTTATAATTTTTCAATTTGATGGAAATCAAGTTCAACCGGAGTCTCGCGACCGAACATGTCTACAAGCACGCTAACTTTTTTCTTTTCCACATCAATTTCTTCAATCGCACCTGTATAATCCGCGAATGGCCCCTCATTTACACGCACTGTTTCATGAAGTTCAAATTCGAAATCAACCACTTCATTGTCCATTCCCATATGCTTCATGATGGTAACAACTTCCTCTTCTAATAGAGGCGATGGTTTAGATCCTGAACCAGAAGAACCGACAAAGCCTGTTACACCTGGCGTATTACGAACAACATACCAAGAATCATCAGTCATGATTAGTTCTACTAATACGTAACCTGGGAACACTTTTCTTTTCGTTATTTTTTCTTTACCATTTTTCATTTCTACTTCTACTTCTTCCGGGACAACAACACGGAAAATTTTATCTTGCATACCCATTGATTCTACACGTTTCTCTAGGTTTGCTTTTACTTTATTTTCATATCCAGAATAAGTATGGACAACATACCAACTTTTTTCCATTCATTTAGGACGAGCGTCCTTCCCTCCCTGACGTACATTTTTTTGCGCAAATGAAAAAACCCGTTCACCGGGCTTTTACACAGTTCTTATAAATAACATTATATCATGGATAAGTGCTTCTTATTCAAGAATTAACCAAGAATTAACCAAGAATTAACCGAATTAAAGAAGAAATGCCCATATCAACCACTGCGAAGAAAATCGCAAAGAACACAACTGTCGCGATAACAGTCGTTGTTGATCGGAGTAATTCATCTTTTTTAGGCCAACTTACTTTTTTCATTTCGCGACCTACATCGCCGAAAAAGTTCGTTAAACGCATCTACGGGACCTCCAGTTTATTATTTCAATTATTTATTTTGTTTCTTTGTGAACTGTATGCTTATTGCATGTTTTACAAAACTTCTTTATCTCAAGTCGCTCTACTGAGCTCGTATCTTTCATCGTAGAGTAGTTTCGATTTTTACACTCTTCACATGAGAGTACAACTTTTTTCCTCATTAGTTACACCAACCTTGTAACATTGTCCCTAAAAATGTATCATACAACAAAAGACAATGTCAATGTCATGACTTTCACTCTCTTAACAAAAAGAAAACAGGTGAATTATTTTACACCTGCGTCACTTGCTATGAATTTAAAGTTGTGCTCTCTCTCATCTCCATATATCTTTCTAATTTCCTTTTTACACGCTGCAATGCGTTATCAATAGATTTCACGTGCCTGTTTAACTGTTCTGAAATTTCTTGATAGGAACGACCATCTAAGTATAAAGAGAGCACTTTTCTTTCTAAATCGCTTAATAATTCAGATATTTTAGATTCTATGTCTGTATATTCTTCCTGACTTATAATCATCTCTTCTGGATCAGTTACTTTCGATTCCGAAATAACATCTAATAATGTTCGATCAGATTCCTCATCGTAAATTGGCTTATCTAAAGACACATACGAATTTAACGGAATATGTTTTTGCCTTGTTGCTGTTTTAATAGCGGTAATAATTTGTCGAGTGATACACAGTTCAGCAAATGCTTTGAACGAAGACAGCTTGTCCCCTTTATAATCACGAATAGCTTTAAACAATCCAATCATGCCTTCTTGAACAATATCTTCTCGATCGGCACCCACTAAGAAATAAGATCTTGATTTCGCGCGAACAAAGTTCTTATATTTGTGAATTAAATATTCTAGAGCGTCAGTATTACCTTTTCGAACTAACTCAACGATTGCCTCATCCTCTAAATCACGAAATGTAACGTCGCCTACACTTACGAAGCCTGCTTCCACCCTGATCCCTCCGACCGCTATATATTTAGCAATATTATACAGTAAAAAGATAAAGAGCGTCAATGCTTCAACGCTCTCCTCTTCTTAATTTTTCTAATTTTTCTGTAATATCTTCACTAAATATCTTTCGCATGGCGGGTTGCTTTTCTTTCGTGTCTTTTGTACACCTTCTTACTTGTTGTTCCATCGCTTGCACTTCTAACTCTAATTCACGCGCAGATTTTCGAAGTGCACCTTGCGCAAATATAATCCACTGCTCCGTATAATCCGAAGTTGCAACGTATATTTGTGTATTTATATTTCTAAGCTCAATCGCAAGTTGTTCTATCTTTTCATCTGCAGTTTGATTTTTTCTCGTGAATATTACTTCCACCCGTGATTGTTTCATCTTTTTTTCAATACCATAGACTGTATAGGCATCAAAGACAATCATTACCTTTGTGCCTGTATACCCTTGATAATTCGCCATCTTATCAATAAGTGCGTCTCTTGATGACTGTAAATCTACATCCCGCAGTTTCTTCAAGTCTCCCCAAGCCCCGATAATGTTGTAACCGTCAACGATTAAAATATCGTTCATTTTTTATTTACCAATTTCGTGACGTTTACGATATACCTCATACATTAACAAACTTGCGGCTACTGAAGCATTTAAGGATGTAACTTTACCGACCATCGGTAAAGTAATTAGGAAATCACACTTTTCACCAATAATACGACTCATACCTTTTCCTTCACTACCAATTACTAGTCCGATTGGCATATTACCATCTAAATTACGGTAATCTGTTTTCCCTTTGGCATCTGTACCAGCAATCCAAAGTCCACGTTCTTTTAATTCATCAATTGTACGCGATAAATTTGTTACACGTGCAACAGGAATATATTCAATTGCCCCAGTCGACGCTTTCGCAACTGACGCTGTAAGCCCCACCGCTCTTCTTTTTGGAATAATAACCCCATGAGCCCCTGTTGCATCCGCAGTACGCATAATAGAGCCTAAGTTATGCGGGTCTTCAATTTCATCTAAAATTAAGAAGAACGGATCTTCATTGCGTTTTTCTGCTAATTTAAACAAATCCTCTAACTCAGCATATTGATATGCAGCTACTTGAGCAATTACACCTTGATGATTACCCTCAACCAATTGATCTAATTTTTTCTTTGGTGCGTGTTGCAAAATAACCTTATTCTCTTTTGCTAATGCTAGTACAATTTGCACTTGTCCTTTGGCAGCACCTTCCGCTACCAAAATTTTATTAATATCTCTCCCCGCTCTTAAAGCTTCAATTACAGGGTTACGTCCGATAATATATTCACTACTCATGATGATGTGCTCCCTTCCTTTTCTTCCAAAACGTCAATCGCCTTATATACAATCTCGTCCAATCTTTCACGATTATTCAACAAGTGATGATAACCGATTAGCGCTTCAAAGGCTGTACTATGTCGATATGTTTGTACATCTGTATTTTTTGGAACAGTACCCGAATTCGCATTACGCCCTCTTCTTAATACCGCCTCTTCCTCTTCTGTCAAAAATGCCGTTTCTAATAAATGATAAACAACTTTCGCCTGTGCTTTTGCCGAAACAAAGCCCGTCCCTAAGCGATGTAATTGATTAGGGCGAACTGTCCCCTTTTGAAGGAGGTGATAGCGGATATATTGCTCATATACCGCATCACCCATATATGCTAAAGCTAAGCTGTTCAATTGCTTTGCATCAATCATTCTTATCCTCTTTTCCATCTTGTACCTTGAGCGGTATCTTCTAAAATAATATTACGTCCTTTTAAATCATCGCGAATTTGATCAGATAGTGCGAAGTCACGATTTTGACGAGCTTCAATACGCTTTTGGATTAGTGCTTCAATTTCTTCATCAAGCAACTCTTCTTGTGCTAATTCTAATCCTAAAATACTAAATAATGTTTCAAGTTGTTTTACATACGCTTCAATTACAACTTTAGAAGTATGTTCTTCTAACAAATATTGATTTGCGTGATTTGCTACGTTATATAATTCAGTAATCGCATTAGCCGTATTGAAATCATCATCCATCGCTTCTTCGAATGCAACCTGGAACTTTTCCATTTCAGCTAACCATTTTTCATTATGGTCCGTTAAATCCGTACTACTTTCCATACGATGCTTTAAGTTACCGTAAGCTGTTTTAATTCTTTCTAGTCCATTATTAGTACTTTGCAATAAATCCTCGCTAAAGTTAATTGGGTGACGGTAATGTACCGATAGCATAAAGAACCTGATTAACTGTGGATCATATTGTTTAATGATATCGTGAACTAAAATGAAGTTTCCAAGCGACTTAGACATCTTCTCGTTATTAATATTAATATATCCGTTATGCATCCAATAACGTGCAAATGTTTTTCCAGTCAACGCCTCAGACTGCGCAATTTCATTTTCATGATGAGGAAATGCTAAATCTTGACCACCAGCATGAATATCAATTGTATCCCCTAAATATTTACGCGCCATTGCTGAGCATTCAATATGCCACCCTGGGCGTCCTTTCCCCCAAGGGCTTTCCCAGAAGATTTCTCCTTCTTTCGCAGCTTTCCATAAAGCAAAATCAAGAGGGTCTTGTTTCTTTTCTCCTACTTCAATACGTGCACCGTGACGTAAGTCTGCAATCGGTTGATGTGATAATTTACCGTAACCTTCGAATTCTTTCGTTTTAAAGTACACATCACCTTCTGATTCATATGCATACCCTTTATTCACAAGTTCTTGAATAAATTCAATAATGATATCCATATTTTCCGTTACACGTGGATGAACCGTTGCATGTTTGCAACCTAGTGCCGTTACATCTTCAAAGTAAGCTTCAACAAAACGATCTGCAATTGTTGGCACATCTTCACCTAATTCGTTTGCCGCCTTAATTAATTTATCATCCACGTCAGTAAAGTTAGATACATACTGCACATCATATCCTTTATATTCTAAGTAACGGCGTACTGTATCAAACACCATAGGTGGTCTTGCATTCCCAATGTGAATGTAGTTATACACTGTAGGTCCGCACACATACATCTTTACCTTATTTTCTTCTAATGGCATAAACTCTTCTTTTTGACGCGTTAACGTATTATAAATGTGAATAGTCATTTTTATCCTTCCTTCCTACCTTTACTTCAAGTTGCTTTCTCAATTTATCAAGTTCTACTTCCATAACCTTTAATTTATCAAAAATCGGATCCGGAAGATCAGAATGATTTAATTCTTGACCAATCTTTACTCCATTTTGAATAACGACTCGGCCAGGTATACCTACAACTGTAGAATGCGCAGGAACTTCCTTTAACACGACAGATCCTGCTCCAATTTTAGAATTCTCTCCAATAGTAATAGAACCTAGTACTTTAGCACCTGTTGCAATTAATACATTATCCTGAATTGTAGGGTGCCTCTTTCCTTTTTCTTTACCTGTACCACCTAATGTGACACCTTGATAAATTGTTACGTTTTCGCCAATTTCACACGTTTCTCCAATTACAACCCCCATTCCATGATCAATGAAAAAACGACGACCAATAGTTGCTCCTGGATGAATCTCAATGCCAGTAAAAAAACGGCTAACTTGCGAAATCCAACGTGCCATAAAGAAAAAATTCCTTTTATAAAAAGCATGTGCAATTCGATGGGCCCAAACTGCATGTAATCCAGAGTAAGTTAAAATGACTTCGAAATAACTTCTTGCCGCTGGATCCTGTTCAAAAACGACTTCAATATCTTCCCGAATCCTCTTAAACATCGATGTTCCCTCCCCTTTATGGGCTGCTTTTTTCGAGTGAACTAACTCCCCACTTCCCCCTAAATCTTTATACAAGGGGATAAAACTTATACTCACACCATTTACATGGTATAAAAAAAAGACGCCTCTGTCATATAGACAGAGACGCCTTTTAAGCGCGGTTCCACTCTGTTTAGGCTAAAGAAGCCTCAAACTCATCCATGATAACGGTTTACACCGCTTCTGTTTACTTTGCGCCCTAAGACGTTCCGCGAAATACTTCGCTGTTCAACAGAAGACTCGAAGGGGCATTTCAAAAATCCGCTTATAAACCACTTCCAGCCTAAGGGTGGTTCTCTCTGTAAAAAGCCTGATTTTTTACTTCTCCTTCTCGTCGCTTTTCCTTATTAGATTTTAGATATACTTATTATATTGCTAAACCTAGAAAATGTTAACCAATTACTTTTTGAATACGATTTAAAACTTTTTCTTTTCCAAGAAGAGCAATAGCGTTAGGAAGCTCTGGACCATGTGTTTGTCCAGTAGTAGCAACACGGATTGGCATAAATAGGTTTTTACCTTTATGTCCTGTTTCTTTTTGAACTGCTTTAATAGCCGCCTTAACTGCCGCTGGCTCCATTGCTTCTAAAGCTTCTAATTGATCGGCAAATGCACGAAGTACTTCAGGTACTTGTTCACCTTTCAATACTTCTTGTCCCTCTTCTTCATGATCAACATGATCTTTAAAGAACATTTCAGAAAGCTCTACAATTTCAGCTCCAAAGCTCATTTGGTCATGATATAAAGCAATTACATCACGAACCCACGCTTGTTCTTGTTCGCTTAAGTTTTCACCTACGCGACCCGCCTTCACTAAATGCGGTAAGCTTAGTTCAACAACCGTATCTAAATCTTGTTTTTTCATATATTGGTTGTTCATCCATTTTAGTTTTTGGGAATCAAATAATGCAGGTGATTTTGATAAACGAGCTGCATCAAACATTTTGATAAACTCATCTTGAGAGAAGACTTCTTCTTCACCTACTGGTGACCAACCTAGTAATGCAATAAAGTTAAAAATTGCTTCTGGAAGATATCCAAGCTCTTTATATTGCTCAATAAATTGAATAATAGATTCGTCACGCTTACTTAGCTTTTTACGGCTTTCGTTTACAATTAAAGTCATATGACCGAACTTCGGGATATCCCAACCGAAAGCTTCATAAATCATCATTTGTTTTGGCGTGTTTGAAATATGATCATCACCACGAAGTACGTGTGTAATCTCCATTAAGTGATCATCTACCGCTACCGCAAAGTTATAAGTTGGAATTCCATCTTTTTTCACGATAACGAAATCACCAAAATCATTTGAATGGAATGCAACTTCATCTTTTACGAGATCTTTAAACGTGTAGTCGCTATCAGCCGGCACACGGAAGCGAATACTTGGAATACGGCCTTCAGCCTCAAATCCTTTAATTTGCTCCTCAGTTAAATCACGGTGGTTTCCTGCATAACGCGGTGTTTCACCACGAGCGATTTGACCTTCACGCTCTGCTTCTAGCTCTTCTTCTGTCATATAACATTTGTAAGCTAAATCACGCTCTAATAAATCTTTATATAATTTTTTATAAATATCTAAACGCTCTGTTTGACGATATGGTCCAAATTCACCACCAACATCAACACCTTCATCCCAGTCCATACCGAGCCATTTCAAGTATTTTAATTGGCTTTCTTCTCCACCAGCAACATTACGTTTCACATCAGTATCTTCAATACGAATAATAAACTTACCATCTTGATGACGAGCAAATAAATAATTAAATAATGCCGTACGCGCATTTCCGATATGTAAGTGTCCTGTTGGACTTGGCGCATAGCGCACTCTCACTTGCTTTTCCATAGTTGGTACACCTTCCAATCTTAATGTCAACACATTCTATAATTGTACACCAAAAAAACGTGATTATCCATCTTACGAATTAAAAACCACTATTTTTTCTGTAATAAAACAACCGCTTGAGAAGCAATCCCTTCTTCTCTACCTGTAAATCCTAATTTTTCTGTTGTTGTTGCCTTTACATTAATATTATCAATAGACGTTTCTAATAGTTCACTAATGCGTTTACGCATGCTTTCAATATGCGGTGCCATTTTTGGCTTTTGGGCAATAATTGTACAATCTAGGTTCCCTAGCTCATAACCTTGTTCACGCACAAATTCCCAAACCTTTTGTAACAATACAGCTGAATCCGCATCTTTAAAGGCAGGATCTGTATCGGGAAAATGTTTTCCAATATCTCCTGCTGCAATTGCTCCTAGACATGCGTCAGCAATCGTATGTAACAATACATCTGCATCCGAGTGACCGATTAATCCTTTTTCATGAGGAATTGTAATTCCACCGATAATTAACGGTCTACCTTCCGCAAATTCATGTACATCAAAACCTTGTCCAATTCGAAACATTCTTTACATCCTCCTCAATCTAAACTACTTTATGAATTCTATATTATATTGCTATCTCTATAAAGAAAAGCCCGGCAACTGCCGAGCTTTTCTTTACTATAATACCATCACTTCTATTTCTTCTGAACATGAAGGAAACTTTCAGCAATTAGTAAATCCTCTGGAGTCGTTACTTTAATATTATAGTAACTCCCCTCTACTACGCCTACTTTCTTCCCTACACGTTCTACGAGACTTGCGTCATCTGTACCAAGAAAACAACTTTGCTTTGCACTTCTATGAGCTTCTAATAAAAGAGGAACAGAAAATCCTTGCGGTGTTTGAACCGCTTTAAGCTGAGAACGTTCTACCGTTTCAACAACAACACCCTGTTCTACTTTCTTAATGGTATCCTTCACTGGCACCGCACAAATGGAAGCACCATATTTCTCTGCTGCAGTTAATACATCTTGCATCATCTTATTCGTTACGAACGGGCGCGCACCATCGTGTACGAGAACATATTCAACACCAATCACATACTGAAGCGCATTATACACACTATCTTGTCTTTCGGCCCCGCCTTGAATAAATTGCACCTGCTTTTCAACCGGGTACTTCTGCATTAACTCCTCAAAATAAGGGCGTTCCTCTTCGTTAATTGCCATGATAATACGTTTACATGCTTTATCTTTTTCAAAAGCACGTAATGTATGCACAATGATAGGTACTCCATTTATAAGTAAGAACAACTTGTTTTTGCCAGCACCCATCCGTTTCCCTTGACCCGCTGCTGGAATAATTAACGTATACATATTAATAATCCTCTACTTATAATGCTTTTTCTAATAATTTACGTTTTGCGAAAATCATACGACCAGCCGATGTTTGCAACACACTTGTAACTAGTACATTAAGTTGCGAACCGACATATTCTCTACCGTCTTCTACTACAATCATCGTGCCATCATCTAAATATGCCACACCTTGATTTTGTTCTTTACCATCTTTCACAACATAAACACTTAATTCTTCGCCAGGGAGTACGACTGGTTTAATTGCATTTGCTAAATCGTTAATGTTTAATACTGTTACTCCTTGTAATTCAGAAACTTTGTTTAAGTTGAAATCATTTGTTACAACAGTTCCACCAGTGATTTTAGCTAACTTTACAAGCTTGCTATCCACCTCTTGGATATCCTCAAAATCGCCTTCATAAATTTCCACCGGAATTGGTAGCTCTTTTTGAATACGATTTAAAATGTCTAATCCTCTGCGACCACGATTACGCTTTAAAGCATCAGAAGAATCGGCAATATGCTGAAGCTCTTCTAATACGAATTGTGGAATCACAATTGTTCCTTCTAAAAACTTCGTTTGGCAAATATCCGCAATACGTCCATCAATAATTACACTTGTATCGAGAATTTTCCAATGAGTTGTAGATTTTTCTACCTCTACCTCTTCGTTCTCGCTATTGTTTTTCTTCTTACCTCCACGCTGGGGTAATGTAAATAATCCTAGCAATTCATTTCTCTTTTTAAATCCTACTTGGAATCCTAAATAACCAAGTAAAAGAGTAAAGAACACTTGTAATACTGTACTAATGACTGGAATCGTGAATTCACGAATTGGTATCAAAATTAAATATGCAACAATAAGACCAGAGATCAACCCTAATGTACCAAATAAAACATCCGCTACCGGTGCCTTTACAAGGGCTTCTTCGATATGTTTAATAAGTTGAACAATATAATCCACAAGCCAAAATGTTGTTAAAAATAAAATAATTGCACCAATAATTGCACGAACGTACGATCCCTCAAGCAAAGGAACAGCACCAACGTCCAATACATTAATAACTTTTGGGATTAGAAAAATCCCTAACGCTCCCCCAATCACTAAAAAGAAGAGCTGTACGATCCTTTTTAACATCCAACCACCTCCTACTCATTATTAACCATTGTTTTGCTAATCAAAACGCCGAATGCAAAAGCGGACGTGTTTTTTTGTAAATAGTTTTATTTACCAATATACCATATCATATAACAAAAATGTTCTAGTGTCGTTATATTATGGAATCAATGTAATATTCTTAATTGTGTCTACTCATATAGAGATGCTCTTGAATTCTTTTTAGGCCCTCTCGTATTTTCTTCGCCCTAACTTCCCCAATTCCTTCCACATCATCCAATTCATTAATAGTTGCACGACAAACACCTTGCAATGTTTTAAATCGATTAATTAAATTTTCAATGATAAGTGGTGGAACACGAGAAATTTTGCTTGCGATTCGGTATCCCCTCGGTGTCACGCTTTCTTCTAAGCTCATTTGCCCTGGATAGCCGAGCAATTTAACTAAATCGCTATCCTCTAAAAGCTGTGTATTTGCAAGATCTTGTAACTTTTTCAAAATTTGATGGTGATCCTGCGTTTTTTCTTGATAATAATCCTTAATTAATAACGCTGCCTCTGCTTCTAAGTCGGCTAGTAATTCTGTAAGTTGTAAACGAATTAACCTTCCTTCCGTTCCTAACTCATGAATGTAGCTCACTATTTCATTTTTAATACGCAGTACCATTTCAACACTATGTAAAACGTGGACTACCTCGGACATTGTAACGACCTCTTCAAATTCTAGAATGCCCAAATTCGTAATCCCATCATTCCATACAGCTTTATATTTTTCTAACGTTTGAATAGCTTGGTTTGCCTTTGTTAAAATTACACCTATATCTTTTAGTGTATAACGTAAGTTCCCTTGATATAGTGTAATTACGTTACGTCTTTGTGAAATAGCCACAACAAGGCTAGCCGTCTGCTTTGCTACACGCTCTGCCGTTCGGTGACGCATACCTGTTTCAATAGAATCAATGGATGGATCTGGAACTAATTGTGCATTTGCAATTAAAATTTTGCTCCCAGTTTCATTTAAAATAAGTGCCCCATCCATTTTTGCTAATTCATATAAACTAGCCGGTGAGAATGCACAATTAATGTGAAATCCTCCATCAACAATACTTTTAATCTGCTCATTATACCCAAGAACAATTAGCCCTCCAGTTTGCGCACGAAGTACGTTATCTATCCCTTCGCGTAGTGGTGTTCCTGGGGCAACAAGCTGTAGAATATTAATCATACTTTTGACACGTTGCTTGTTTTCCTCCATAGCCTAGCCTCCTAATGTCAAACGAAGCGCTTCTCCTAAATTAGAAACACCTACTACCTCAATCCCATCTGGAATTGTCCATCCTCCCAAATTTTTTCTAGGAATAATAGCACGTTGAAATCCTAATTTCGCTGCTTCTTGTACACGTTGTTCAATTCTTGATACTCTTCTTATTTCTCCAGTTAGGCCTACTTCTCCTATTACCGCATCGGCTGGTGCAGTAGCTTTATCTCTGAAGCTTGAAGCAATACTTAAGGCGACAGCTAAATCGATTGCTGGTTCATCTAATTTCAAGCCACCCGCAACTTTTAAATATGCGTCTTGATTTTGCAACAATAAACCTGTTCTTTTTTCTAGCACTGCCATAATAAGTGAAACGCGGTTATGATCAATTCCCGTCGCCATTCTTCGAGGATTTCCAAAACTAGTAGGGGAGATTAATGCTTGTATTTCTACTAAAACCGGTCTTGTTCCTTCCATGGAAGCAACCACTGTGGATCCTGCAACTCCAACTGGACGTTCCTCAAGGAAAATTTCAGAAGGATTTAGTACTTCTGCAAGACCTAGTTCCTTCATTTCAAAGATACCCATTTCATTTGTGGAACCAAAACGGTTCTTCACAGCTCGCAAAATACGATATGTATGGTGACGATCTCCTTCAAAGTAAAGAACTGCATCAACCATATGTTCTAGCATACGTGGTCCTGCAATTGCACCTTCTTTTGTCACATGTCCGACGATAAAAATAGGAATCCCTTTCGTCTTTGCAAGTTTCATTAATTCCGCTGTACATTCACGTACTTGTGTTACACTCCCTGGGGCTGACGTCACTTCAGGTAAATGTATCGTCTGAATGGAGTCAATAACAACAAAAGCTGGATTCATCTCTTCAATGTGCGCTGCAATTCTCTGTAAATCAGTCTCTGCTACAACAAATAGATTACTACCCTTTACATGCAAACGATCTGCACGCAGTTTGATCTGCTTTGCTGACTCCTCACCTGATATGTATAGTACATCATATGAAGAATCTGCTAATTGCGATGAAATTTGTAATAACAATGTTGATTTCCCAATCCCAGGGTCTCCACCAATAAGTACTAAAGATCCATCTACAATCCCGCCACCAAGTACACGGTTAAACTCTTGAAATTTCGTTTCAATACGCGCCTCAGACTTTGTTTCTACCTCTGTTAAGCGTCTTGGTTTTGTTACTTCTGATTGAATTGCATTGGCATAATTAAGGCGTCTTGATGATACAACTGGTTCCATCTCTTCAACAAGCGTATTCCATTGACCACATCCAGGACATTTCCCCATATATTTTGGCGACTGATAACCACATTCTTGACATGTAAATTTTGTTTTCTTTTTAGCCATATCTTTTATAGTTCACTTCACTTTCATCTACAAACGTTTATCCTTCTCGTACAAGAAAGAGGGCTATCGCGTAGCCCTCTTTGTTTGTCTATACTTATTTTACCTTTTCCGCACTATGAATGACAAATGATTCTCCTTCTATATCAAAGATAACTTTTTGTCCTTTCTCAATAGCACCTTTTAACAGTTCTTCTGATAGTCTATCTTCTACATGTTTTTGAATTGCTCTACGAAGCGGACGAGCACCGTACTCTCGATCAAATCCTTTATCAGCAATTGCTGAAATTGCTCCTTCTGTTAAGTGCAATTCAATCTCTTGTTCTTTTAAGCGTTTCACTAACTGATTCACCATAAGAGTTACAATTTCTTGAATATGTTTTTTCTCAAGCATATGGAACACGATAATTTCATCAATACGGTTTAAGAATTCTGGACGAAATGCTTTTTTCAATTCATCCATTACTTTACCTTTCATATCTGAATAATCGCGGCTCTCATCTTGTACGTTAAATCCAAGATGTTTATTACGTTTTAATGCGTCTGCACCAACATTAGACGTCATAATAACAATTGTATTACGGAAATCAACTGTACGTCCTTTAGAATCTGTTAAACGGCCATCTTCTAATACTTGTAGTAAAATATTAAACACATCAGGATGAGCTTTCTCTACTTCATCTAATAAGACAACTGAATATGGCTTACGACGAACTTTCTCTGTTAATTGTCCACCTTCTTCATATCCAACATATCCTGGAGGAGATCCAACTAAACGAGAAGTAGAATGCTTTTCCATGTACTCAGACATATCGATGCGGATCATTGCATCCTCATCACCGAACATAGATTCTGCTAATGCCCTTGCTAGTTCTGTTTTACCTACACCAGTAGGTCCTAGGAAAATAAATGAGCCAATTGGACGTTTCGGATCTTTTAATCCCGCTCTCGCACGACGAACAGCTTTTGCCACAGCTACAACTGCTTCATCCTGCCCAATTAAACGATCATGTAAAATTGATTCCAAGTTTAATAATTTATCTGTCTCTGTTTGTGCAAGTTTAGAAACTGGAATACGTGTCCATGTGGAAACGACATTTGCAATATCTTCTACTGTTACTTCTGAGTTTTCTTGTCCTTGTTTCTCTTTCCACTGACGCTTTGTATCTTCTAACTTTTCACGTAAACGTTGTTCCATATCACGTAAGGAAGCAGCTTTTTCAAATTCTTGGCTTTGTACAGCTGCATCTTTTTCTTTTCTAATTTCCTCAAGCTTCACTTCAAGCTCTTTTAAGTTTGGCGGTGTTGTATAAGAACGTAAGCGCACTTTTGATGCAGCCTCATCAATTAAATCGATTGCTTTATCAGGTAAAAAACGGTCTGTAATGTAACGATCTGAAAGTTTTACAGCTGCATCGATTGCATCATCTGTAATAGATACGCGGTGATGCGCCTCATAACGGTCACGTAAACCTTTTAAAATTTGAACTGATTCTTCTAAGTTTGGTTCATCAACATGAATTGGTTGGAAACGTCTTTCTAATGCCGCATCCTTTTCAATATATTTACGATATTCGTCTAAAGTTGTTGCACCAATACATTGTAATTCACCACGTGCTAAAGATGGTTTTAAAATATTCGATGCATCAATTGCACCTTCCGCCCCGCCTGCACCAATTAACGTATGAAGCTCATCAATAAATAGAATGATGTTACCAGCTTGGCGAATCTCATCCATCACTTTCTTTAAACGATCCTCAAATTCACCACGATATTTTGTTCCAGCAACAACTGTACCCATATCTAATGTCATAACACGCTTATCTCTTAAAGTTTCAGGAACTTCATTATTTACAATTTGCTGTGCTAATCCTTCCGCAATTGCTGTCTTACCTACACCAGGTTCTCCAATTAATACTGGATTGTTTTTTGTTCTACGGCTTAACACTTCAATTACACGTTGAATTTCTTTACTACGTCCAATAACAGGATCTAAACGATTTTCACGTGCAACAACTGTTAAATCACGTGCTAGACTGTCAAGTGTAGGTGTATTCGCATTTGTTGATGAACCACCCTGGTGACCTGAACTAGCTTCATTACTTCCAAGGAGTTGTAACACTTGTTGTCTTGCTTTATTTAGGCTTACACCTAAATTATTTAAAACGCGTGCTGCTACACCTTCACCTTCACGGATTAAACCAAGTAAAATATGTTCTGTTCCAACGTAGGAATGGCCTAGCTTACGAGCTTCGTCCATAGACAACTCAATAACTTTTTTAGCACGAGGTGTGTAATGTACTGTTTGAGAAGCTTCTGTTCCACGTCCAATTAATGCTTCTACCTCTTTTTGAACTTTCTCTGGACTTAATCCAAGAGCAATTAACGCTTTTGCTGCAATTCCTTCACCTTCGCGTACAAGCCCAAGTAAAATATGTTCTGTTCCAATATTATTATGCCCAATGCGAATTGCTTCCTCTTGAGATAAAGCTAATACTTTCTGTGCTCGTTCTGTAAATCTTCCAAACATCATAGAAATCGCCTCCTACTTGCGCTTAATTTTGTTCAATTCGTAATCGCTCACGGATTAAGGTTGCTCTTCGATAATCTCTTTCTTCTGGTCCTAAAGGTCCTCCTGCATATTGTTGCAAAATGCCTGGCTGAGTAAGAACCATTAACTCAGTTAAAATATTTCTCGATATACCTTGTATATATCCTAAGTCAATACCAAGCCGTACATCTGATAAGCAAGTGGCTGCTTCTGCAGATTGAATTAAACGACTGTTAGCTAGTATTCCGTAAGAACGATATACTTTATCTTCAAGCTCAATGCTTGAATTTTGTACAATTAATTCTCTAGCCGTTTTTTCTTGATGGATGATTTGTTGAATGACACTCTTTAAATCTGCAATAATATCTTCTTCTGATTTCCCTAGTGTCATTTGATTTGACACTTGAAATATATTACCTAACGCTTCGCTACCTTCACCGTATATTCCTCTTACTACTAACCCTAATTTTTGAATTACTTGTATAATACGGTTAATTCTTTTCGTTAAAACCAGTCCCGGCAAATGAATCATTACCGAAGCCCTTAATCCTGTACCGACGTTAGTGGGGCAACTCGTAATATATCCAAGCGATTCATCAAAAGCATATTCAACCTGCTCCTCGATCCAATTATCTATTTGATTGGCACTTTGAAGCGCCTCTGATAACTGTAAACCTGAAAATAGGCACTGAATCCTAACATGATCCTCTTCATTAAGCATGATACTTATATGTTCACTTTCTGATAGTAGGCATGCTCCGTATTCTGTTCCTGCAAGATTTGGACTAATTAAATGCTTCTCCACTAAAACTCTCCTTTGAAGAGGATTTAATTCATTCATTTTTAATAGTTCAAACTCCCCAAAAGGTTCTACAGTTTTTTTTATAAACTTCTTCTTAAATAACTCATGAATCTGCTTAGCTTCTTCCTCGTTTTGCATAGTAGAGAATTGATATTTTTTAAAATTACGAGCCAAACGAATTCGACTACTTAAAACAATATCAGAATCAGGGCCATCTCCCTTCATCCATGGACTAATCGCTTCATTCATGATTCTGTCCAGTGACATAGAACTATTCCCCCTCTCTATGCTCACTAAGCTGATTTACAAGACCTCGAATTTTATCTCGTACTTCAGCCGCTTTCTCAAATTCCTCTTTCTGTACATATTGTTTCAGATTGAGTTTTAGTTCATCTAATTCTTTCTTTAAGTAGATATTTCCTTCTATACGTTCAGGAATTTTTCCACAATGATCCGTATGCCCACCGTGAAGACGTTTTAACAACGGTTTTAAATGCCCCTTAAATG
The DNA here is from genome assembly GCF_038006145.1 of Bacillus sp. FSL H8-0492. Taxonomy (NCBI): domain Bacteria; kingdom Bacillati; phylum Bacillota; class Bacilli; order Caryophanales; family Bacillaceae; genus Bacillus; species Bacillus sp. FSL H8-0492. The sequence continues at coordinate 93,848 of NZ_JBBOUP010000001.1, read as the reverse complement.
TATCGTAACAAGAAGCACATCCAAAGCGTCCCACTTTTGTAAATTGTTCATATGTCATCTTACAATTCGGACATCTTGATATATTTGTATTTGAAAATGCATCTTGCCCTTCTTCAAACATTGCCGGTTCACTATGCAATAATCCGGCTAATAGGTCATGGAATGAAAAATTAGACTGCGGTGATTGAAAGAAAGACGTATAGCCACTTTGTTCTGCACATTGCTCGCAAAGATGAACTTCCGCCTTTTTTCCGTTGATTACTTTTGTATAATGTAAAGTTGCTGGTCTTATATTACAGTTTTGACAAGTCATCGCTATCCCCCACCTTTACAACAGGAACGATCTATCTCATGATACTTTTCATACATTACTAGATTGTTCTCTTTCCTTAATCCATTTAGTAAAAGCACATGTCATCTTTCAAAATCCCTACAATATTAAACTGCATTATCTTAGCTATCATTCTTAACAAAAGTTATATTTATTTATATTTCAGTGTTCTTAACATTGCGCATAATATTCGAGCCCTAAGTTCATCTCGAGAAGGAACATCCATTAATAATACAGAACGATCTAGTACGCTTAACATAAGTTTAGCTTCACGATTTGTTATAATACCCTCTTCTATTAAACGTATAATCATGCTTTCTGCATTTCCTTGTGCAACGCTATGATCAATCATATGAAGCATTTGATCAATAATGTCTATATCATCATGCAGTTTGACTTTTATAATGCGAATGTAACCTCCTCCACCTCGTTTACTTTCTACTACGAATCCTCTTTCTAACGTAAAACGGGTATTGATTACATAGTTGATTTGAGACGGCACACAATCGAATCGATCAGCGACCTCATTCCTCTTGATTTCAATCGCATTATTATTGCTTAAGTCAATAACTTGCTTTAGATATTTCTCAATGATATCAGATATATTTCTCATTTATCCGCCACCTTTATTGACTTTGACTATCTTTGACTTTAATTATATACGTATTAAAAAAATTTGCAACTCTTTTGCTTATTCACTATCCTAGCCACATTTCCCTGTCTTTAATCAAAAGGACGATTCTTTAAGTAAAGATTTTTTAAATTACTATGAATTGTAAAAAGAAACACGAAAAAACACAAGTCAAAAGACTTGTGTTTTTATTTTGCTTGGCGACGTCCTACTCTCACAGGGACAAGGTCCCAACTACCATCGGCGCTAGAGAGCTTAACTTCCGTGTTCGGTATGGGAACGGGTGTGACCTCTCTGCCATCATCACCAAACTGATGAAGGTATATTCCTTCAAAACTAGATAACATTAGCTTCATATTATATGGTTAAGTCCTCGATCTATTAGTATTCGTCAGCTCCACATGTCACCATGCTTCCACCTCGAACCTATCAACCTGATCATCTTTCAGGGATCTTACTAGCTTACGCTATGGGAAATCTCATCTTGAGGGGGGCTTCATGCTTAGATGCTTTCAGCACTTATCCCTTCCGCACATAGCTACCCAGCTATGCCCTTGGCAGAACAACTGGTACACCAGCGGTGCGTCCATCCCGGTCCTCTCGTACTAAGGACAGCTCCTCTCAAATTTCCTGCGCCCACGACGGATAGGGACCGAACTGTCTCACGACGTTCTGAACCCAGCTCGCGTACCGCTTTAATGGGCGAACAGCCCAACCCTTGGGACCGACTACAGCCCCAGGATGCGATGAGCCGACATCGAGGTGCCAAACCTCCCCGTCGATGTGGACTCTTGGGGGAGATAAGCCTGTTATCCCCGGGGTAGCTTTTATCCGTTGAGCGATGGCCCTTCCATGCGGAACCACCGGATCACTAAGCCCGACTTTCGTCCCTGCTCGACTTGTAGGTCTCGCAGTCAAGCTCCCTTATGCCTTTGCACTCTACGAATGATTTCCAACCATTCTGAGGGAACCTTTGGGCGCCTCCGTTACACTTTAGGAGGCGACCGCCCCAGTCAAACTGCCCACCTGACACTGTCTCCCGGGTCGATAAGACCCGTAGGTTAGAATTTCAATACAGTCAGGGCGGTATCCCACCAGCGCCTCCACCGAAGCTAGCGCTCCGGTTTCAATGGCTCCCGCCTATCCTGTACAAACTGTACCAAAATTCAATATCAGGCTACAGTAAAGCTCCACGGGGTCTTTCCGTCCTGTCGCGGGTAACCTGCATCTTCACAGGTACTATAATTTCACCGAGTCTCTGGTTGAGACAGTGCCCAAATCGTTACACCTTTCGTGCGGGTCGGAACTTACCCGACAAGGAATTTCGCTACCTTAGGACCGTTATAGTTACGGCCGCCGTTTACTGGGGCTTCAGTTCAGAGCTTCGCTTACGCTAACCCCTCTCCTTAACCTTCCAGCACCGGGCAGGTGTCAGCCCCTATACTTCGCCTTACGGCTTCGCAGAGACCTGTGTTTTTGCTAAACAGTCGCTTGGGCCTATTCACTGCGGCTTTCCGTTAAGAAAGCACCCCTTCTCCCGAAGTTACGGGGTCATTTTGCCGAGTTCCTTAACCAGAGTTCTCTCGCACACCTTAGGATTCTCTCCTCGCCTACCTGTGTCGGTTTGCGGTACAGGCACCTTTTATCTCGCTAGAAGCTTTTCTTGGCAGCGGGGAATCAAAGACTTCGCTCCATAAGGAGCTTCCCCATCACAGCTCAGCCTTCACGATAAGCGGATTTGCCTACTTATCAGCCTAACTGCTTGGACGTGCACAACCAATCGCACGCTTCTTCTATCCTTCTGCGTCCCTCCATTGCTCAAACGATAAAGAGGTGGTACAGGAATATCAACCTGTTGTCCATCGCCTACGCCTGTCGGCCTCGGCTTAGGTCCTGACTAACCCTGAGCGGACGAGCCTTCCTCAGGAAACCTTAGGCATTCGGTGGACGGGATTCTCACCCGTCTTTCGCTACTCATACCGGCATTCTCACTTCTAAGCGCTCCACCAGTCCTTCCGGTCTGACTTCACTGCACTTAGAACGCTCCCCTACCACTGATACCATTGGTATCAATTCGCAGCTTCGGTGGTGTATTTAGCCCCGGTACATTTTCGGCGCAGAGTCACTCGACTAGTGAGCTATTACGCACTCTTTAAATGGTGGCTGCTTCTGAGCCAACATCCTAGTTGTCTAAGCAACTCCACATCCTTTTCCACTTAATACACACTTTGGGACCTTAGCTGGCGATCTGGGCTGTTTCCCTCTTGACTACGGATCTTATCACTCGCAGTCTGACTCCTAAGGATAAGTCATTGGCATTCGGAGTTTGACTGAATTCGGTAATCCGATGAGGACCCCTAGTTCAATCAGTGCTCTACCTCCAAGACTCTTACACTTAAGGCTAGCCCTAAAGCTATTTCGGGGAGAACCAGCTATCTCCAGGTTCGATTGGAATTTCTCCGCTACCCACACCTCATCCCCGCACTTTTCAACGTGCGTGGGTTCGGGCCTCCATTCAGTGTTACCTGAACTTCACCCTGGACATGGGTAGATCACCTGGTTTCGGGTCTACGACCACGTACTAAACGCCCTATTCAGACTCGCTTTCGCTGCGGCTCCGCCTCTTCAGCTTAACCTCGCACGGGATCGTAACTCGCCGGTTCATTCTACAAAAGGCACGCCATCACCCATTAACGGGCTCTGACTATTTGTAGGCACACGGTTTCAGGATCTCTTTCACTCCCCTTCCGGGGTGCTTTTCACCTTTCCCTCACGGTACTGGTTCACTATCGATCACTAGGGAGTATTTAGCCTTGGGAGATGGTCCTCCCAGATTCCGACGGAATTTCACGTGTTCCGCCGTACTCAGGATACATTCAAGAGAGA
>NZ_JBBOUP010000001.1:85000-87500 GCF_038006145.1 Bacillus sp. FSL H8-0492 | reverse complement strand
CGGCATGTCATACTGAAAATTGGAGCGGAAGACGGGATTCGAACCCGCGACCCCAACCTTGGCAAGGTTGTATTCTACCACTGAACTACTTCCGCAAGACATGTTTGAGTTATTTTATTAAAAGTGCGGGTGAAGGGAGTCGAACCCCCACGCCAAAGGCGCTAGATCCTAAGTCTAGTGCGTCTGCCAATTCCGCCACACCCGCATATTTCATTAAAATGGTGAGCCATGAAGGATTCGAACCTTCGACCCTCTGATTAAAAGTCAGATGCTCTACCAACTGAGCTAATGGCTCTTGCAATAAAAACTGGTGCCGACTAGAGGACTTGAACCCCCAACCTACTGATTACAAGTCAGTTGCTCTACCAATTGAGCTAAGTCGGCTAAATGGTGGAGGATGACGGGATCGAACCGCCGACCCCCTGCTTGTAAGGCAGGTGCTCTCCCAGCTGAGCTAATCCTCCGAATTGCCTGGCAACGTCCTACTCTCACAGGGACAAGGTCCCAACTACCATCGGCGCTAGAGAGCTTAACTTCCGTGTTCGGTATGGGAACGGGTGTGGCCTCTCTGCCATCATTACCAGACTGTATTCATTTAAGACAAGAATTATTATAACTTATTTACTTTTTAAAGTCAATAAGTTTTTTATATTCTTTCAAAACTAGATAACAGTGCTTCATATTATATGGTTAAGTCCTCGATCTATTAGTATTCGTCAGCTCCACATGTCACCATGCTTCCACCTCGAACCTATCAACCTGATCATCTTTCAGGGATCTTACTAGCTTACGCTATGGGAAATCTCATCTTGAGGGGGGCTTCATGCTTAGATGCTTTCAGCACTTATCCCTTCCGCACATAGCTACCCAGCTATGCCCTTGGCAGAACAACTGGTACACCAGCGGTGCGTCCATCCCGGTCCTCTCGTACTAAGGACAGCTCCTCTCAAATTTCCTGCGCCCACGACGGATAGGGACCGAACTGTCTCACGACGTTCTGAACCCAGCTCGCGTACCGCTTTAATGGGCGAACAGCCCAACCCTTGGGACCGACTACAGCCCCAGGATGCGATGAGCCGACATCGAGGTGCCAAACCTCCCCGTCGATGTGGACTCTTGGGGGAGATAAGCCTGTTATCCCCGGGGTAGCTTTTATCCGTTGAGCGATGGCCCTTCCATGCGGAACCACCGGATCACTAAGCCCGACTTTCGTCCCTGCTCGACTTGTAGGTCTCGCAGTCAAGCTCCCTTATGCCTTTGCACTCTACGAATGATTTCCAACCATTCTGAGGGAACCTTTGGGCGCCTCCGTTACACTTTAGGAGGCGACCGCCCCAGTCAAACTGCCCACCTGACACTGTCTCCCGGGTCGATAAGACCCGTAGGTTAGAATTTCAATACAGTCAGGGCGGTATCCCACCAGCGCCTCCACCGAAGCTAGCGCTCCGGTTTCAATGGCTCCCGCCTATCCTGTACAAACTGTACCAAAATTCAATATCAGGCTACAGTAAAGCTCCACGGGGTCTTTCCGTCCTGTCGCGGGTAACCTGCATCTTCACAGGTACTATAATTTCACCGAGTCTCTGGTTGAGACAGTGCCCAAATCGTTACACCTTTCGTGCGGGTCGGAACTTACCCGACAAGGAATTTCGCTACCTTAGGACCGTTATAGTTACGGCCGCCGTTTACTGGGGCTTCAGTTCAGAGCTTCGCTTACGCTAACCCCTCTCCTTAACCTTCCAGCACCGGGCAGGTGTCAGCCCCTATACTTCGCCTTACGGCTTCGCAGAGACCTGTGTTTTTGCTAAACAGTCGCTTGGGCCTATTCACTGCGGCTTTCCGTTAAGAAAGCACCCCTTCTCCCGAAGTTACGGGGTCATTTTGCCGAGTTCCTTAACCAGAGTTCTCTCGCACACCTTAGGATTCTCTCCTCGCCTACCTGTGTCGGTTTGCGGTACAGGCACCTTTTATCTCGCTAGAAGCTTTTCTTGGCAGCGGGGAATCAAAGACTTCGCTCCATAAGGAGCTTCCCCATCACAGCTCAGCCTTCACGATAAGCGGATTTGCCTACTTATCAGCCTAACTGCTTGGACGTGCACAACCAATCGCACGCTTCTTCTATCCTTCTGCGTCCCTCCATTGCTCAAACGATAAAGAGGTGGTACAGGAATATCAACCTGTTGTCCATCGCCTACGCCTGTCGGCCTCGGCTTAGGTCCTGACTAACCCTGAGCGGACGAGCCTTCCTCAGGAAACCTTAGGCATTCGGTGGACGGGATTCTCACCCGTCTTTCGCTACTCATACCGGCATTCTCACTTCTAAGCGCTCCACCAGTCCTTCCGGTCTGACTTCACTGCACTTAGAACGCTCCCCTACCACTGATACCATTGGTATCAATTCGCAGCTTCGGTGGTGTATTTAGCCCCGGTACATTTTCGGCGCAGAGTCACTCGACTAGTGAGCTATTACGCACTCTTTAAATGGTGGCTGCTTCTGAGC
>NZ_JBBOUP010000001.1:32500-80000 GCF_038006145.1 Bacillus sp. FSL H8-0492 | reverse complement strand
AAATACCAAGCTGCATGCTTTCTCATCTCTCTTACGGCAACATTTTCGTTCTTTAAATCGATAAGACGATCTAGATGCAACATACATACATCAATTTTCTCACGCACTGTTGGTTCCGGCATTAACTCACCTGTCTCTAAATACTTTACCGTACGATAAATCATCCACGGATCTCCAAGAGCAGCGCGACCAATCATAACACCATCTACACCAATTTCATCAAGCATACGCTTTGCATCTTGTGGTGTTTCGACATCACCATTTCCGATAACCGGAATATTCACAGCCTGCTTTACTTGTTTAATAATATTCCAATCCGCTTTACCTTCATACATTTGCACTCGTGTACGCCCATGGACCGCTATCGCTTGTCCACCAGCACGCTCAACAGCTCTAGCATTTTCTATTGCGAAAATATGTTCTTCATCCCAACCAATACGCATTTTAACTGTAACTGGCTTTTCAACAGCATCTACAACCGCCGCTACCATCTCATATATTTTATTTGGGTCTAAAAGCCACTTTGCTCCCGCATCACACTTAGTGATTTTCGGTACTGGGCACCCCATATTAATATCAATAATGTCTGCTGTCGTATATTTATCTACGTATTTCGCAGCATCTACAAGAGTTTCTTTCTCTCCACCAAAAATTTGTAAACTTAATGGCTTTTCTCTCTCATCGATATATAGCATATCTAATGTTCTTTTGTTATTAAGTAATATTGCCTTATCACTTACCATTTCAGCACAAACTAAACCTGCACCAAATTCTTTTACCGTCAAACGGAATGCAGAGTTACACACTCCCGCCATCGGTGCTAGTACAACTGGATTTTTCATCTCAATATTTGCAATCTTTAACACCCGACTTACTCCTTCCTTTACGGTCACTTTGGCATCAATTCGTCTATTGAAACGTTTAATGTTTTAGCGACTTCTACTACAAAATCTTGGGAAGGTGATCTATTGCCCCTCTCAACTTCACCTAAAACCGATACAGATACCCCTAATTCTTTCGCAAAACCTTCTTGCGTATAGCCTTTTAGCTTTCGAAAAGCACGAATGCGTCTTCCCCATTTTTCTGCTTCCATACCGTTACTCCCTCTCGCCTTTTCATTTCTTCTACTTGTGAACGTGAAATATCTTGTTTTATATCTTGATTGATTTCTAACAACGGAACGATAACAAAAGCTCTTTCGAACATCCGCGGATGCGGAACAATCAGATTCTCTGCTTCAATATTTTCTTGATTATATAGTAAAATGTCAAGGTCGATGGTCCTCGGGCCCCATCTAATTTCCCTTTTTCTTCCTAGGTCATTCTCTACCCTTTGTGTTACTTTCAATAATTCTTGCGGTGATAAATTGGTAGAAATTTTTATAACTAAATTTAAAAAGCAATTTTGGTCAGTATAGCCAACCGGATCAGTTTCATATACAGACGAAACATCATCAACTTGGATATGCTGGTTTTTATTTAAAAACTGAATTGCTTCAGTTAAATAAGTATAACGCTCCCCAATATTGGAACCTAATGCAATGTACGCTATATTATTCATGGACGCTCTCTCGTAATTTCTACCGCTACAGCACGATAATGTCCTGGTATCGGCGGATCCGGTTTAATTACCTTAATTGTACACCGTGAAATACTCTCATATTGTTTCAATATATCTATAGCGATATTTTCAGCGATACTCTCTACAAGCTTATACGTTCTATCTTCAACAACTTTTCTACACAGCTCAAAAAGTTCCCCGTAATTGACAGAATGCTCTAAGTCGTCACTTTCTCCTGCGCGTTTTAAATCCAACTCCACCGTTAAATCTACTTTAAATCTTTGACCTAATTTATTCTCTTCTGGGAATACACCATGATAACCGTAAAACTCCATATCATGGATATAAATTTTATCCAATTACTTTACCCCCTTACCAATCATCGCGTCCATCATCTTAGCCATACGCGCCATTTCTTTCACATCATGAACACGGATAAACTCACAGCCCTTTTCAATACCAAGACAAACGGTAGCTCCCGTTCCTTCAAGACGTTCCTCCACTGGTAAATCTAACACATGGCCAATAAAGGACTTTCTTGAAGTACCTAAGAGAACTGGGTAACCCAGTACATTTAACTGTTCTAAATTGCGCATCGCTTCTAAATTTTGCTCAGGTGTTTTCGCAAAACCGATACCTGGGTCTAAAATAATATTCTCATCTCGCACACCAGCATCTTTAGCAATTTTAATACTTTCATACAAATCAGCAATCATATCGGCCATTAAATTGCGGTAATTCATATTATCTCGGTTATGCATTAAGATAATGGGCACATCATAATAGGCTGCAACTTCAGCAATCCTCGGTTCCGCCTTCGCTCCCCAAATATCATTAATAATATGAGCACCAGCTTCAATCGCTTGTTTCGCAACCTCAGCTTTATACGTATCAATAGAAATAGGTAGCTTTACTTCTTTTGACACCGCCTGAATCATAGGAACAACTCGCTTTATTTCCTCTTCTACTGAAACTTTAGCGAAACCCGGGCGGGTAGATTCGCCGCCAATATCAATAATATGGGCACCTTCACTTTTCATTTCTTTCGCATGTCGCACCGCAGCATCTACTTCATTGTAACTCCCACCATCAGAAAATGAATCTGGCGTTACATTTAAAATCCCCATAATTAATGTCTTTTCATTTAAGTTCAATGTATATTCGCCGCAGCGCAAATCATAATCCCACTTCAAACTACACATCTCCTCTTCGCAATTCATTTCTGCTCCACAATTTCTCTCTCTGCACTCCATAAAGATCCATAAGTCTTTTTGTAACCACTCCCACTTTACCCGGGAAATCTTTCTCCTCTATACGATAAAGGGGGACAATCTCTTGAATAGAGTTCGTTACGAACACTTCATCCGCTGAAAGCAATTCATCTTTTGTAAAGAAACCTTCCTTTACTTCTATATCTAGCTCTTCAGCAGCCTTTATAATAAACGCACGAGTGATTCCGTTTAAAATCCCTGTTTCTAATGAAGGAGTATATAAAATATCTCCTTTAACAAAAAAGAGATTCGAAACAATACCCTCTGCAACATAACCTGTTTCGGTAAGAAAAATACCTTCCTTATTCACAACATTTCCAATTTCGCGTTTCCCTAAAATATTATTTAAATAATGATGGGACTTCAAGCGAAATGCACCCTCTGGTGTATTTCTCACTTGCTTTAAAACAACTCCTTCTTTTTCCACTACATTCCCTGGAGCTGCTAAAGGTTTTATAAAAACAATAACAGATGGTTCTTCATATACTTCCGTTTGTAATCCTATTTCATCTATACCCGCCGATACATTTAAGCGCACGTATGCATGCTTTAACCCATTCTTAACAAGTAGATTCTTTAAAATAAGCATCACTTCATCTTTTGTCATTGTCCATTTGATTTGCAACATATCGAGCGCATCCATTAAGCGTTCATAATGATCATCCAATAAAAAGAGATGACCATTATAAATACGAAATGTCTCAAAAACCCCAAGTCCATATAGGTAACCGTGGTCATAAGGAGAAATTTTCGCTTCACTCGCTTCTACATACGCGCCATTTACGTAAATTAACACGATGTCACACTTGGGCTATATTTGCGAATGAAATTCTGTAGCAATTCTTTCCCGTGAGAAGTCATAATAGATTCCGGATGGAATTGTACCCCTTCAATCGGCAACGTTTTATGACGAAGCGCCATAATTTCACCTTCTTCAGTCCAAGATGTTATCTCTAAACAATTCGGTAACGTCTCTTTTTTAACGATAAGAGAGTGATAACGTGTCGCGGTAAATGGATTTGGGATATCAGAAAAAATCGTCTGCCCATCATGATGCATTAAAGATGTTTTTCCATGCATCAAACGCTCTGCCCTGACAACATCCCCTCCAAATACTTGTGCAATTGATTGATGTCCAAGACAGACCCCAAAAATCGGAAGCTTACCTGCAAAATATTTAATAACATCCATACTGATCCCCGCCTCATTAGGACTACATGGACCTGGCGAAATCATTAAAAAATCCGGTTTCATATTCTCAATATCCGAAGTAGTCACTTCATCATTACGCCTAACAACAAGCTCTTGTCCAAGTTCTCCAAGAAACTGCACTAAATTAAATGTAAAAGAATCATAATTATCAATCATTAATATCATTTCTCTCACCTAACCGTTTCTTCGCTACTTTCTTTTGCACGCCATAAAGCGATTGCTTTTTTTAACGACTCTTTATATTCATTTTTTGGATTTGAATCAATTACAATACCCGCTCCAGCTTGCACATGCGCTCGTCCATCTTTAGCAAGTAGTGTTCGGATTACAATATTCAATTCCGTATCTCCAGAATAACCAATCCAACCAATTGACCCTGTATAAATTCCTCGGCGAACAGGTTCTAATTCTTCAATAATTTCCATCGTACGTATTTTCGGGGCACCGGTAATTGTCCCACCAGGAAATACAGCCTTCACCAAATCGAAAGCATCTTTATCTGCTTCCACCTCACCACGCACATTAGAAACAATATGCATAACGTGTGAGTATTTTTCAATTACCATAAATTCATCTACTTCAACAGTGCCATATTTACAAACCCGGCCCAAGTCATTTCGTTCTAAATCCACAAGCATTACATGCTCTGCTCTTTCCTTTTCATTTTCAATTAATTCTTTCGCTAATTCTTCATCCTCTTGCTCACTTGCTCCTCGAGAGCGCGTACCAGCAATCGGTCTTGTACTCACTTCTTTTCCTTGCTTTTTAATTAGCAATTCAGGCGAAGCACTAACAATTTGAAAATCTCCAAACTCCAAGTAACCCATATATGGAGATGGATTAATTTCACGAAGACTTGTATATATTTCTAGTGGATGTGTTTGTAATGTTCTTTCTTGTCTTGTCGACAAGTTTACTTGAAACACATCACCCGCTCCAATATATTCTTGAATACGTTCAACGGCCTTCATAAAGCCCTCTTCCGTAAAAGCGACTGCTTCATTTTTCTTTTCAGGAGATTCAAACGGCATAGTCACTTCGGGGGCTTCTTTCATCCAAAGACCCTTCCATTCATTTAATCGTTCTTCTGCCTCTTCACACTCATCTACATAATGCGTAATAATCCATAATACTCTCTCCTGTTGATCATACACAAACACGTCATCAAATAACAAAAAGAATATGTCAGGTATATTAATATCATCCTTCGCAAGAGAAGAAAGTTTTTCAATATAACGGATACAATCATAACTAAAGTATCCAATTGCCCCACCCTGAAAAGGTGGGTACTCCGGATTATAATCCGTTTTCCATTTCTCCATATACGCTTGCATTAAATCTAACGGATTCCCTCGCTTTATTGTTTCCTTACCACTTTCACTTATATGTAACGTCTCATTCTTACCCTGAATTACCGCTACTGGCTCCAGCCCAACAATATTATAACGACCACCACGTCCACTTTCTAACAAAATATGTTGCGGCTTATCCTGAGAAAGAAATTTATATTGCTTAAAGAAATCTAACTGATATGGAATAGAAAGCGCTAAAGATTTTCTTCGTTGCATATCAACACCCCGTCTTCTGTTATCCCACCCTCTTAAGCCAATCAACTCAAACCACATAAAATTATTTATATAGAGAATGATTATACTTGAGGGCTAGTGAAAATAAATTAATTATACTACTTCTTATTTTACATGAAGTTTTCTAGTCATTCACTCTTTTCCTTTTTCCAATCAAAAAAGAAAAAGCATCCTTTTTTAAGGATGCTTTTCAAATCACATTCACTTAGGACTCAAATTGATAAAGTGGTGTACTTAAATAACGTTCACCGTTACTTGGGATAATAACAAGTACCTTTTTCCCTTTACCCAATTTCTTCGCAACTTCTGTCGCTGCATAAACGACTGCTCCCGAAGAGATACCAACTAAAATACCTTCTTCTTTAGCCACTCTTCTCGCATATTCGAACGCTTGCTCCGTTTTCACTTGAATAATTTCATCATATACCTCTACATCCAATGTCTCCGGAACAAACCCCGCTCCAATTCCTTGGATCTTATGTGGTCCTGGCTTTCCACCAGATAATACTGGTGAATCCGCAGGTTCTACCGCGTAAATTTTGATATCTTTATAAGCTTCTTTCAGCACTTCACCGGCACCTGTAATTGTTCCACCTGTACCAATACCTGCGATAAACGCATCTAATTGATCCCCCATCTGTTCAACAATTTCTGGACCTGTTGTTATACGATGGATTTCTGGATTCGCTTGATTTTGGAACTGTTGCGGTATAAAGTACCCATGTTCTTCTGCTAATTCAGTTGCCTTTCGAATTGCTCCACCCATTCCTTCAGGTCCTGGAGTCAATACTAATTCAGCACCGTAAGCGCGTAATAAATTACGACGCTCAATACTCATTGTTTCTGGCATTACTAAAATTGCCTTATATCCTTTAGCAGCTGCTACCATCGCTAAGCCAATACCTGTGTTACCACTTGTCGGCTCAATGATTGTATCGCCCTCTTTTAATAATCCTTTATTTTCAGCATCTTCAATCATAGCTAACGCGATACGATCTTTAACACTGCTCCCCGGATTCATAAATTCTAATTTTAAGTATACATCTGCGCTGTCTGATTCTACGATGCGGTTCAACTTAACGATCGGCGTTTTCCCGATTAATTCTGAAACTGATTGTGCCACTCGCATTCCTGTCACTCCTAACACCGAGTATTTTTATTGGTTTTATCTATATTTAGATTTTGTCAGAAAATTCCCTGTTTGTCAATCTATTTGGGCGGCTGATTCTCCACCTAAAACTTCTTTATTACAACTTCTCAATTAGACTTGTAATATCTTCTTTAGCGAATTTATGTCGTTCATTACAGAAGTGACAGTGAACTTCCGTCTCTTCCTCTTCTGCACGAATTTGTTCTAACTCCGCTTTACCTAAACTAATTAGCACACTTTCAATACGCTCACGTGAACATGTACAATTAAATTGAACATCCATTGTTTCTAGCACTTTCACTTTATCTTCTCCAAACACTTCATACAGTAATTCTTCTGGAGAAAGACCTTGTTCGATTAATTGTGATACTGGCGGGATTTGTTGAAGACGCTCTTCAATAAATGAAATTGTTTCCTCCTGCGCACCTGGCATAATTTGAAGAATGAATCCACCCGCCGCTAATACGCTATCATCTCCATTTACAAGAACACCAACACCTACAGAAGAAGGTGTCTGCTCAGAAACCGCGAAATAATATGTGAAATCTTCCCCTAGTTCTCCCGAAACAATGGGAGATTGACCAATAAAAGGTTCACGCATACCGATATCTTTAATTACCGTTACAAATCCTTCTGTACCTACCGCTTGATATACACGTAATTTCCCTTGTTCCGTTCCTTCAAAATCAACATGCGGATTCGTTACATAACCACGTACATCCCCATTTGCATGAGCATCGACTAAGATAGGACCAATCGGGCCGTTACCCTCTACTTTAATCGTTAACTTCTGCTCGCCTTTTAACATAGCACCCATCATTGTACCCGCAGTTAAAGAACGACCAAGTGCCGCTGAAGCTGTTCTCCATGTATCATGACGCTTTTGCGCCTCACTTACTGTATTTGTTGTACGTACACTATAAGCACGAACCTCTCCATTAAACGCTAACGCTTTTACTAAATAATCTTTCATACTTATTTATTCACCCTTCTCATGTTGTAAATTTGCATTACGCTCATATAACATATACAAACCTTTTAACGTTAAAAACGGATCTACAATATCAATTACATTTGATTCTTCTGAAATTAATTTTGCTAATCCACCTGTTGCAATAACTTTCGGTTCTTGCTTAGCTTCTTCCTTCATACGCTTAACAATACCTTCCACTTGTCCAACGTATCCATAAAGAATACCTGATTGCATTGCACTTACTGTATTCTTCCCGATAACACTACCCGGTTTTGTAATTTCAATACGAGGAAGCTTTGCTGCCCTGCTATATAAAGCCTCTGCCGAAATCATAATTCCTGGCGTAATGACGCCACCCATATAATGCTTCTCTTCGTTAATATAACAATATGTAGTAGCCGTACCAAAATCAACAATAATAAGCGGACTTCCATATAAGTGGATTCCTGCTACTGCATTTACAATTCGGTCCGCGCCTACTTCACGTGGATTTTCATATTTAATATTCAAGCCAGTTTTTATCCCAGGCCCCACTACAAGCGGTTTAATTTTAAAATACTTTTCACACATACACTCTAAAGCGAACATAATTGGCGGTACGACTGAAGACACAATAATACCTTTCACATCTTCAAAAGAAAGACCTTCATGCTCAAGTAACTGCTTTACAAGCATCCCATACTCATCTTCTGTTTTATGACGATCTGTTTCCATGCGCCAATGCTGACGAAGTTCTCCCTCTTCAAACACACCTAGTACCGCATTTGTGTTCCCTACATCCAATACAAAAATCATATTCTCACCACTTATCTTATTTAATCTATATTTGCGCAGTATGTATAAAACTTATAAAAACATCATATCACACATACTTATATAATCATTTTTTCTATACTCATCATTGTACAAAAAGATTACTCTCTATTTCAATTTTTAATAATAGTTTCATTCAATTTTTTTTGCCACTTAAATTCATTTCACAAAAAAAGGAGTGACTATTGTCACTCCTTTTTTCTTACTTATCTTCTGTATCTTCATCGTCTTTCTTCATATTGATGTTTACTTTCACATCATCTGAAGATGTTGGACGCTCAGGTAATCTGCCATAATCATATAAATGATTAATTTGCTCTGCATCTAATGTTTCTACTTCAAGTAACGTTTTCGCGATAATATCAAGCTTATCTCGTTTTTCAGTAAGAATTTGTTTCGCACGAGCATAACAGTCTTTAATAATTATTTGCATTTCCACATCAATTTCATGCGCGATTGCATCACTGTAGTTTTGTTCTGAATGGAAGTCTCTTCCTAAGAATACCTGACCACCTTGTGAGCTACCAAATTGCATCGGTCCAAGCTTATCACTCATCCCGAATTCTGTAACCATACGTCTTGCAATACCAGTCGCACGTTGGAAGTCGTTGTGAGCACCTGTACTTGCTTCACCAAATACAATCTCCTCAGCTACTCGGCCACCAAGTAAACCAGTGATTTTATCAAGTAACTCTGGTTTTGTCATGAAGTAACGATCTTCCTTCGGAAGCATTACCGCATATCCACCAGCTTGACCACGAGGGACAATTGTTACTTTATGAACGATATCTGCTTCATCAAGGACAACACCAATTACAGTATGGCCAGCCTCATGGAATGCAACGATATTACGTTCTTTTTCAGAGATAACGCGACTTTTCTTAGCTGGACCTGCAATAACACGATCCGTCGCTTCATCGATGTCACTCATATCAATTTTCTTCTTATCTTGACGCGCAGCTACTAAAGCAGCTTCGTTTAATAAGTTTTCAAGATCGGCACCAGAGAATCCTGGTGTACGAGTTGCAATTGCTCTTAAGTTGACATTCTCATCAAGCGGTTTATTACGAGCGTGTACTTTAAGTACAGCTTCACGACCATTTACATCTGGACGATCTACTGTAATTTGACGGTCAAAACGACCTGGACGTAATAACGCTGGATCAAGAATATCAGGACGGTTTGTCGCAGCGATGATAATAATACCTTCATTTGCACCGAATCCATCCATTTCAACAAGCAATTGGTTCAACGTTTGTTCACGCTCATCATGACCACCGCCAAGACCCGCGCCACGTTGACGCCCTACTGCATCAATTTCATCAATGAAAATGATACAAGGAGCATTTTTCTTTGCATTTTCAAATAAATCACGTACACGGGATGCACCGACACCGACGAACATCTCTACGAAGTCAGAACCACTAATAGAGAAGAACGGAACGCCTGCTTCACCTGCAACAGCACGTGCTAGTAAAGTTTTACCTGTACCTGGAGGTCCCACTAATAAAACACCCTTCGGAATACGGGCACCAACTTCAGCGAACTTACGAGGGTCTTTCAAGAATTCAACTACCTCAACAAGTTCTTGTTTCTCTTCATCCGCTCCAGCAACATCTCTGAAACGAATTTTTTTCTTTTCATCATTGTATAGCTTCGCCTTACTTTTCCCGAAGTTCATAACACGGCTACCGCCGCCCTGAGCTTGGTTTAATAAGAAGAAGAATAAAATGAAGATAATGACAAACGGAATGATAGAAGTAAAGAACGTTACCCAAGCACTTGTTTCTTCTGCTGGTTGATACTTAACTTCAGCCCCTTGCGCTTTATCATTAATTTTCTTTTGTAATTCCTCAGTATTTGGTGCATAAGTAACAAATTGTTCTCCTTGGCTAGAAGTCTTGAATTGTCCCTTTACCTCAAACACACCATTTTTCGGTTGAAGCTGCACATTACGCACTTCACCTTTTTCAAGTTGAGTAATGAATTTATCGTAGCTAACTGATGTCGTTTTTTGCGTCGAACCATTAAAATAGCTCACGATTCCAATTACTACTAAGAATATCAGTAAATAAAAGATGGTATTACGGAAGATACGATTCATTCCTAACCTCCTCTCACGGCATAAACACTATAGTAAATCGTAACATAAAAAAAATTTCCTATACAATTGTAACGCCTATATTTAATTAATTTGAGTAAACACTTGGTTTTAATACTCCTACATAAGGAAGATTACGGTACTGCTCTTTATAATCTAATCCATATCCTACAACAAATTCATGAGGAACAGTAAATCCAACATAATCTGCTTTCAGATCAACCTTACGGCCTGTTGGCTTATCTAATAAAGTAACAATTTTTACAGATTTCGCTTTACGATATTTAAACAGATCCACTAAATAGCTTAGTGTAAGACCGCTATCAATAATATCTTCAACGATTAAAATATCGCGACCTTCTACCGAAGTATCAAGATCTTTTAAGATTTTTACTTCGCCTGTCGAAACTGTAGAGTGACCGTAGCTAGATACAGCCATAAAATCCATTTCAAGATATGTATCTGTTCTCTTTAATAAATCTGCCATAAATGGCATTGCACCCTTTAGTACACCAATCGCAAGAGGTACTGTATTTTTGTAATCCTCTGCAATAACTGCACCTAGTTCGTGCACCTTTTCTTGTATTTGTTCTTCAGAAATTAATACTTTTTCGATATCTTGATTCATCATTTCATTATCCTCCCGGAAGACTCCTTGCTTTTGTAGTGAATAATCATGTATTTACCCTTCTTTGCTAGCTCTTTCGAAGTAGCAAACGCAGATCGTTTCAACAAGGGTACCCAAATAATATTTCCACTTGCGTCACAAACGATCGGCCATTCTTCTCTTTTTTCTTTTGGTACTTTTGCTTCGATAAAAACAGCTTTTATCTTTTTTGTACCATCCATACCTTGCATTGACATGCGATCTCCATTTTCCCTAGACCGAATACGAAGTGGATACGATATATCATTATACTTAGCAACAAATACTGTTTCATTCATGTTACTCGGTATATCTTCGCTCACCTCTGTTACAAGTTTATCCCCATTCGGCAATATAATTGTCCCAGGTACTGATAAATCTTGCGAAAAAGGAGAAACAATTTCTTGTTTAAATCCAAAACCACATTCTTCGTATGTGCGAACAATTTTCAAACCACCTGGAAAATCTAGTGAACCTGAAGGTTGTGCCCGCTTAAAAAATTCAATCACCTTGTCAATATGTATAGAAGAAAGCGAAGATGGAATCTTATATTCATAAAGATAGTTTAATATTAGTTGAATCCCTCTTCTTTGTAAAGGCATAGACATGGATTCAAAGGCAGGAATTGATAAGCTAATTTGTTTATCGCTTTTTTTTGTAATTACTTTATTCATTTTCTCAAAAGCTAATTCCTGCAAATAAGCCTCATCCTCTTGCATCTGCACGCTAAATTTTTGAAATTTCTCATGCATTTGTGGATTTTCTTCTTTCAAATAAGGAAGGACATATTTACGTAATCGATTCCTTGTATATACTTCTTTTTTATTACTCGGATCTATACGCGGAATAACTTTTAATTTATTACAGTAATCAACAATTTCTTCCTTAGTTACCCCAAGTAACGGCCTAATTAAATATCCATTATGAAAAGATCGCTTCACTGCAATTCCTGCGTATCCTTTCGGAGTACTCCCTCGTACAAGGCGCATTAAAATCGTCTCTACTTGATCATCTCCATGGTGACCAAGAGCTACATATCTCGCATCATATTTCTTCATTATTCTTTCCAAAAATGCATATCTGCATTCTCTAGCTGCAACTTGTGCATTCATTCCATATTGCTGTTGATATTGCGACACATTAATCCTTAGCGTTTCACAAATAACTCCTAGCTCTTTGCAAAGACCCTGTACAAACTGTAAATCCTCATAAGATTCATTACCTCTAAACATATGGTCCACATGTGCTACTACAATTTCTAGCTGTTTTTCTGCCCTTTTTTCTAACAAATAATATAAAAGAGCCAAAGAGTCAGGACCACCAGAAACCCCTACAACAATTGTTGAATGTTTCTTTAATACATCATGCTTCTTTACAAAGTCATCTACCTTTTCAACAAATGCATCTTTCAACTTCGCAATCACCTTTCATTAAACAAGAACAACAACATTAGTTACCTTGTATATAATGGTACAACTTTTACAAACATTGTGCAAAAAAAAGATGTACAAAATCCATATTTTTATCTTACATCCCTCCTGTATATTTAAAAAAGTAATCACATTACCTTTTTAATCAAAAAAACCTAGGCATCTACCTAGGTTTTTTGATTATTTTATTGCGCCTGCATTCCTACTATTGGAATCGTAGCCCACTTCGGCATATTTTTCTTTACTTTCGCCACCACAATAGTCATATCATCATTTATATAACCATCACCAGAGCGAATTACTTCTTCCATAATAATATCAGCGATTTCCTGTGGGTCCTCTGTTTGTAGTTCTTTAATTTTACGTTTTATCCATAATTCGTGATTCTCCACATGTTGCGCTCCCTCAAAGATGCCGTCACTCATCATGATAAGAAGATCGCCCGTTTTTAATTGCTCACCAACCACATCAACTTCAACATCTTCAATGATTCCCATCGGCAAATTACTTGCCTCAATTTTCAAAATATTATTTCCGCGTTTAACAAAACTCGGCGTCGATCCAATCTTTAAAAACTTCGCACTCGCATCCCGCAAATCTACCATAGCCAAGTCAAGCGTTGTATACATCTCCTCTGTCGTCCTTAAAGAAAGAATCGAATTGATGGACTTAATCGCTATTTCTTCATCAATACCTGATTGAAGTATCTTTTGTAATAATTTTACCGTTTCCCTACTCTCCATATGAGCCCTTTGTCCATTTCCCATACCATCACTAATCGCAAGTGCATATTTACCAACGCTCAAATCCATCATCGCGTAGGAATCACCTGAAATAAACCCACCACCTTTTGCAGCTGTGGCCAATCCTGTATCAAGAGAATATGTCTTCGCTGAACCAAATGATATTAAACTGTGCCCATTTGGATATGAGGATTTCTCTTCATGCTTAACGACGATATTCTCTTTTAAAATATCTGAAAGCATTGGAGCAACCAACTTCTCACATTCCCCATGTTCATTAGATGCAGCCGGAATCAACATTTCAATATCAATACTTCCTCTATCTAAACAATAAATATCAACATGCTCCACTTCGACACCAAAATCACGAAACGCTTGTAAAATTTGCTCCTCCTGCGCTTGATGGTTCTCTCTTTCTCGTTGTATCTCCTTAGCGAAATCCTCCATCACTTTTGATACACCTAGTAATTGCTCCGCTACAATTCTACGATTTTCCTTCATTTGTTTTCTTAATTTCTGCCCCTCATAGAAGTGATCTAATTCACCTGCTACTAAATCCGTTACTTTCTTCCCTCTCACACAATGCTTGTCCCATTCACGAACTAACTTCCGATTATGCTGCAGCGTTCCTTCTTCTGTTTCACTCATTATTTGTTTCATATAATCGTATGTTTTATCAAAATTAACTACCCAACATTGATCCTTCTTAAAGCATGTTTGACATGTTTTTGCAGTAATTGTACTTAAAAATAAATCAGCTTCTGTTTCTTTATCTTCCTCCTCCACATACCCGTATACAGAAAAGCTATTAGACAAAGCAGCAAATACATTAGCAAATTGATTGATTTTGTTTGCTGTAACATCGCGCACTCTTCTTAAATATTGTTGTTGATCCTGTGAATGTTCCTGTGTACCCGGCATAAATTTAGCAATACGATCCATAACAAGCTTCGGTGTTAATAAGAAGAAAACAATCGCTACACCAGATTCAATTAAAGTTGTTACAATACTTGTTTGCTTGTCTACATATAATGTAATTAAGCTTGTACCAATTAATAAACCTAAACTAACTCCTATACGCTTCCCTTCTTTTAACAATCCCCCAAGCAATCCTGAAAAAGCAAGGAGACTAAGTTGAGACAAGCTCGCCACATTTGCTAAACTTAATATTAACCCAGTGACAACTCCTACCGTGGACCCTGTAGCTGCCCCTGCAATAAAGGCAAATACTAATACTAAATATCTAGTGAAAATATGTTGAATAGAAGCATCATAAACAAACCAATCCGTTGTGCCCGTTAAAACAGATGCTAGTAATATAATTAAACAAACAATTTCTTCTGTTTCTAACGCTTGTTGCTTCCCTTTCCTTTCCACTAAAAGCGGAACACTTTGTAAAAATATCATCGTTAATACGAAGCTAAGCCCCGCTTCGATCGTACTGACGAGCAGATCATACATGGTGACGGTTTGCTGTGCAAAATATACAACAACTAAATGTGCGGTTAATGCGGAGATAAATACTTGGAATGGTACAAGTCCAACAGTTTTACGTGTAAACCGACTAAAGAAGATATTATAAATAAAGAAGGTAAAGATAGATGCAAAAGTAAAAAATAAATTATCTATTGAAACTGAAAGTGCTCCCCCCATTAGGGCTAAGAACGCGAGCGGCATTTTATCTCGCTTCATAACATAAACAGCAGCAAAAAACGGCAATGCAAACGGTAAAATGTTTGTTAATATATATGCTCGTCCCAAAAGAAAACCAATAACAGCAATAATGAATCCCCATCTAAAGAAAACTTTTTCAAACTTCATTCGCAACTTACTCGTCCACTTTATTGTTCCAAGCTGACTTTCATTCATCGCCAATGCACTTGTATTCATAGTATTCCTTCCTGCTTTAGGCATATTTTTAACACCACCTGCATAGTTTAATTACTGTTATTATAAAAGATGATTATTGGTTTTTTTGTCAAAACAACAGTTTTGACTTTTATAATCGTTCGACTTTTTATTCGAAATAAATCTACATATATACATAGTATTTAATTTATTTAAAGTTAGTTGAAAGAATGTTCAGAAAATATAGGGTGATTTTGTAGAAGTATTGTACGTCTTAATTTATATTTAACAAAAAAAGACCATGCAAATTTGCATGATCTTTTTAGATGACCCGTACGGGATTCGAACCCGTGTTACCGCCGTGAAAGGGCGGTGTCTTAACCACTTGACCAACGGGCCGTTAAATTAAATATAGCGGCGGAGGGGATCGAACCCCCGACCTCACGGGTATGAACCGTACGCTCTAGCCAGCTGAGCTACACCGCCATGTCGTCGTATTTAACGGACAATTAGTATATTACATCAGATATATTTTAAAGTCAATACATCTCAAAAACTTTTTTAAAAATATATTCTCTCACATAAAAAAGTACCCGAGTAATTACTCTGGGTACCTCTCTATATGTTAAGAATTAAACGGACTTATTATCCGCGACGTGCGCCACGGCCACCACGTTTAGATTCTGTGTTACGCTTTAAAGAAGTTAAACGATCTTCACTATCTTTTAAAAAGCGTGCCATCTTTTGCTCAAATGTTTCTTTTGGAGCTCGTTCGTTACCGCCACCGCGGTTATCTCTGTTGGAAGAACGATTATTACGTTGTGGACGTCCAGAACGTTGTTGATCACCACCACGTTGGTATTCACCGCGTGGACGATCTCCTTCTGTTTTTTCACGTTCTTTCGCTTTCTTAATAGATAGGCCAATTTTGCCATCTTTTTCAACATTGATAACTTTTACTTCTACTTGGTCGCCTACTTTTAAGTGATCGTTAATATCTTTCACATAATTATCAGCAACTTCACTAATATGAACAAGACCTGTTAAGCCTTCTGGCAGCTCCACAAAAGCCCCAAAATTTGTAATACCTGTTACTTTACCCTGTAACTTGCTGCCTACCTCGATTGACATAAAAAAAATGCTCCTCCTTAGTGGTTAAAAAGTCAAATTTTACTTTATTATATATAATCCTAAAATACAGTGTCAATAAGACATACTCTACTTAGAAACAGGAAAAATTATCTCCCCTTTTCCGGAGAAGAAATAATCCCTTCTAGCAATCTTTAAAACGTACTCTTCATCATTCAACTTTTGAACTTCATCTTTTAGATTCTTTTCTTTTTTCGTTAATGAATCCAGTTCTTTTTTCATGTCCTTAACTTTTGCTTCTTTTGCTTTAATGGAACTGTTTTGTTGATAAAACGTCACACTAATATTAGCAATAATTGTAAAAGCAAAGACAAAAAAAACCGCTAAACGGCGATAAAGTCGCTTCCTGTTCTCATCCGTTTGTATTATATGTTCTTTAACAGGATTTGGACTCTGTTTGTCGATTGTTCTTTGTCTCAGTTCCCTCATTTCCGAGGTCCCCCTAACTTCTTTTTTATACGCACCCATAATTGGAAGATATGTCCCTTCAATTTTGCTACATATTGCAGGAACCCTACATGCTTCATTATAAAAAGTTTAACACGATTAGGGAGAAGTTTCCATATGAGCGAAGCAATAAACCGAACAGGCGAGAAAAAAACTTTCCATATGAAAAGTAATATCCAAATCACCATTTTCCATAACACATGTCCAATTGAAAGCAGTATACGAAATAAGAATAATATAAATGCAATAAATAGCTGTGCTATAATAATAACAGGTTTTATCATGAGTAGCTGTATAATTCGAACAAAAAATTGTGTTGTTTGTACAAAAATATAGATGAGAAAATTTAACATCTTCATGTATAGTGCTTTCAATAAGCTTTGATATGCTGCAAAACCACATAGTAACGCCAAAAATACATATATACGTAGTTCGGCTTCATTTACACGCAGTAATACATAAAAAACGAATAATGCTTGGACAATCCAAAATAGTATATCATGTATAAATACAAGCCAACGTTTACGCTCTTGGCGTTTTAAAAACCGTTGGTATGTATCTAAAGAAGCACCAATCCAAGCACCCATTCCAATCATCGAAAGCATTGTATACAACTGAATTGTTAGGCTCATTTAAACAACTTACTAAAGAAGCCTTTAGTTTTCTCCCCTTGGTTCTCATCAATATACAGCATTTCATGAACTTTCCCTTTAATTGATACAACACCCTTTTCTACATCTAAATTCTTCATTTGCAAATTTTGACCACGAATTGTTAAAAAACCCATTACAGTCTCGAGTAAAAACTCTTCGCTATCAAAACTCTCTACTTGCTTTACACCAGTAATGTCGATTACACGCCTGCCACGCATAATAATATCATGCTCTACAGAAACATTTTGTTGATTAGAAGACATAGGTGAGTAACCATTATTCACGAAAATCCCCCCATAGCTTTATACTAGCTAATAGTAATGTATGAAGGGCTAACCTATTTTAGAACAAGCCTTCTTCCGCTTTCACTTTTTCCTCACGAACGAGACTATACATGTTTGCTGCATCTTCTTTTTTAGTTGTTTCTTTCAATTCATTTACTTTCACAGTTACTATTTTTTGCCCGAAACGAATTGTTAATTCATCCTCTACCTTCACATCTGAACTCGCTTTTGCCACTTGGCCATTAATCGAAATTCTTCCTTGGTCAGACACTTCTTTCGCTAATGTTCTTCTTTTAATTAAACGTGATACTTTCAAAAATTTATCTAGACGCATATCAAATCCCCCTATTAACGCTCTGTTTGTTTTGCCTCTTCCCATAAAATATCTAACTGTTCTAATGATAAATCTTGCATTTCCTTATTCATTTCAGCTACTTTTGCTTCCATGTATAAAAAGCGATCCATAAATTTCTCATTAGTTGAACGTAACGCTTCTTCTGGATCTAATTTATAATGACGAGCTATATTCACAAATGCAAATAGTAAATCACCAAATTCACCTAGCATCTTTTTCTCATCCATGTTTACAACTTCTTGTTGGAATTCTTGCCATTCTTCTAAGGCCTTCTCTATCATCGGCTGCACATCAACCCAATCAAATCCAACCTTTCCAGCTTTCTTCTGAATTTCATAAGCACGCATTAGTTGTGGCAAGCTTTTTGGAATACCCGCTAAAACAGATTCTTTCACGAATCCCTTTTCTTGTTTTTTAATTTCTTCCCAATTTGCAATCACTTCATCAGCATTATTTACATCCGTATCCCCAAACACATGCGGATGACGACGAACCATTTTCTCAGCTAAAGTCCGAATAATATCATCTATAGAGAACCAACCTTCATCCTCTCCAATTTGGGCATGAAGCATAACTTGTAATAATATATCACCTAGTTCTTCTACTAAATGATCATCATCCTCTTCATCAATTGCTTCTAGCACTTCATACGCTTCTTCAATTAAGTATTTCTTTAAAGATTGATGAGTTTGCTTTTTATCCCATGGGCAACCATTCGGTCCACGAAGATCAGCAATAATTGCTCTAAGCACATCAAACTGCTGATATAAGGACGCACGTTCCTTAACCGGCGGTACATACACACTCGTTAAATTATTTAATTCTGTTTCGTGATCTAACATGTATAACGATACCTTTTTCACTTGCTCGAATGAAGTCCCTGCAGCTGTTACGATATACACTTCGTAATCATCTGGCAAAATCTCCATTAACGTTAGCTTCACATCTGAAGCAACGAATGCATCATACACTTGGCAAAAGATTAAATGTTGACGTAATTCTAATTGTCCTCTTTCAAATGATGTAGCATCAATTAATTGGAACCCTTCAATCGGATCAATTTTTAGACTTGCAAACATCGGATCAAGGAAACTTTGTCCACCTTCAATTCGCACTTCAATATTTGCTGCTTCTCCTTTTTCCAAAAGTAGCTGAACTGTTCTTTCTGCTACAAGCGGATGACCTGGAACAGCATAAATAATTTCTGCGCCTTTAGCTTGTTCTAACAATGTATTCGCAATTGTTTCATATACGATTTCAAATGTATCATGTGCCTCATATACATTATCAAAGGCCGTATACTTTATAGCTTCTTTCTCCAATTCTTCTATAACTGGGTGTTCCTTCGTTCTAACAAACATATGGTCTGCTTCTTTTATCTTTCGATATACACCCATCGTTAACTGATCTAACTCACCAGCACCTAATCCTAAAATAGTAATGATTCCACTCACAACCAGTCACCTCTATCCACTCTTCTTCAATGAACCTTCTTTTTTCTCTTGTTTCATAACGGTTCCTAATTCTTCTTTTGTAAATACACGAAATTTTAAAATTAAAAACATATATGCTAATCCACCGATAGCTACACCTAACAGCGCTTCAAGCGTCGCAATTCCTCTATGTCCTGTATCAATTACTAATCCGGACATTCGCAACATACGCATAAAGATTATTAATACAAACCCCATACCGATACCACTAATAGCTACACCTAACATATTCCGCCTATCAATAAGCGGCTCCGATACAGCTCGCATAAGTAACACACTATTTAGCAAGGCAATTACAATAAGCGCAACTAAAGTTGCAATTGCAGCTCCCTTTACACCAAAATACGGCATTAATATATAGTTTAAAACTAACTTCAAACAACCTCCAAATACAACGAATATTGCTGGTTTTAATGTTTGTCCCACTCCTTGCAAAATGGAAGCAGTTGTAATTGACAATGAACTAAATAAAATAGATAAAGATAAAATCGATAACACATCTGATCCATCACTATTTTCAAACAACATAATATTTGTAGGTTGAATAATACAAGTTAATCCAATAGCAGCTGCAGATCCAATAACAAATGTTATTTTCATTGCTAACTTTACCTTTTCTTGAATAAATGAAAGATCTCCTCTTTCTTTCGCCGCTGTAATAATAGGAATAAGTGACAATGAGAAAGAAGTTGTCACAACAGTACCTAATTGCATAAGTGGGATACTTCTATCATAAACACCTTTTAGTACCTTTGCATTTTCAACTTGCTCTCCCGCACGAATAAGCAAAGTATACAAGGAAATAGAATCCGCCATTTGTATAAAAATAAGGACTAAATTACTAACACAAATCGCTAATCCCTGCCAAAAAAGGATTCGAACAATCCCTTTTTTATTTCTAATTCCCTTCCATCCTTTGAAGAAAATAGCATGGAAATCATGACGCATATAAAGTAAAAGTACGATAATCCCAATAAGCCCGCCTGCAATTGAACCTAGCATGGCACCCGCACCAACTGTATATAAATCAAATCCATGAGCAATAAGGAATAGTGATAAAAATACAATAATAGAAACACGAATCGTTTGTTCAATTACTTGCGAAACAGCCGTCGGCATCATATTATTGAAACCTTGAAAATATCCTCTCGCTACAGATAAAAATGGCATTAGTAGGAATGAAAACGAAATAACACGTAATAATTTATCTAAATGTATATCGCCCATAGCCGATGCAATTGTTTCGGCCCCAAAGAATAATGTGAAAAACCCTATAAATCCAATTCCTAATAAAAACCAAAAAGATACACAAATAATTTCTTCTGCTTCTTTTTGTTTTCCTCGTTCTAATCTTTCTGCGACCATTTTTGAAATAATAATGGGAAACCCATAAGTAGCTAAAATCAAACAAAATCCATAAAACGGATAAATTTGTTGGTAAATATAAAAACCAACATCACCCGCTATATTTTGATATGGAATACGGTAAAAAGCGCTTAATACCTTCGTAACAAAACTTGCGATTGTTAATATAATAGCCCCACGCCAAAAGGCTTGGTACTTCTTCGCTTCCATACAAGAAAACTCCTTTTTCTATTCTCACCCCTCGTATTATATCACAAAGAAAAACTGGCTCTCCTTCATATTCCTTACATTCACTGACTTCTTTCAACAGCAAAAATATTCAATGAAAAAAGGTAGCAAAGCGCTACCTTCGTTCAATATACTTATATCTCCAAGTAGTTAATTTCTCAAATAGAAATATCATAATTAGGAAAGATTGCTACTTATAGAAATTACACTTCGCTACTGCTCCATTTGTTTCGCTAAAAAGCTTGCAGCTGTATTTACTGATTTATGCTCTACTTCACTTATAATAGCCTCTTTAGAGAAGATAACGACAGCTCCGATTGGATCTCCATTTGCAATAATCGAGCCAATTGTATAAGAGCTCACTTTTTCTGTTACTCCATCAATAATTGAAATTTCGCTTTCATCTGTCATAATTACAGACTTACGCTCTTCCATTGTCTTCTCAATTAAATCGCCAACACTTTTATTTAAGTATTCTTTTTTAGATGCGCCTGCTACTGCGATAATAGAATCACGATCGCATACAAGCACATTATGTCCTAAGCTATCGTATAAAGCTTCCGTATATTCCTTTGCAAAATTACCTAGTTCACTAATTGGAGAATATTTTTTCAAAATCACTTCTCCATCGCGATCAACAAATATTTCTAGTGGATCTCCCTCACGAATACGTAAAGTTCTACGAATTTCCTTCGGAATTACTACCCTGCCTAAATCATCAATTCGACGTACGATTCCAGTTGCTTTCATTCTAATGCTGCCTCACTTTCTACTGATGATCAAAGTGGTGAATTTACCTGTTCATGTAAAAATCACCAACTATTAAACATAGTATTTTACACATTAGTTCTTCTATGCACGTCGAATTGTATTTTTTATCTTATATTAGGCATTTATTACTTCTTTTTTTACATCTGGCAAGCCTTTTAATAAATTTTCAGCAATTGTTAACCATTTCGACGTCTCTAATCCATTCGTTTTCATCACAATTTTCAATTGTGACCCCTCCATACCAAGACCGATCATACGGCCAAAACTACTTCCTAGCATGAATAATTTTCCACCATCTATATTTTGGCTCGCTTGTTCAGAAAACAGGAATGTTACTTCAAATTTATTTTGCTTAATTAACTCAATTTTTTCTTTCATCGCCAACACTTTAATGTTTGCAATTTGTAATAAATAACCAACTTCTTGTGGGTAATCACCAAATCTGTCGATCATCTCTTCCTGCAACTCTTCAATATCTTCAATTGCAGAAATACCTCTAAATTGTTTATACATCATAATTTTTTGTTTACTATCTGAAATGTACGCATCCGGTAAATATGCATCTACTTCTAAATCAATTTCAACATTAACGGTATTTTCAACTCCGTCTGTTCCTCTACGTTGCTCAATTGCATCTTTTAACATTTGAGAATATAGATCAAATCCGACAGAATCAATAAATCCATGTTGTTCTGCCCCTAACAAATTACCCGCACCACGAATTGATAAGTCTCTCATCGCAATTTTGAAACCAGATCCAAGCTCTGTAAACTCTTTAATTGCTTGCAGACGCCTCTCTGCAACTTCCGATAACACTTTATCACGTTTGTATGCAAAGTATGCATACGCGACGCGATTAGAACGCCCAACACGACCACGAAGCTGATACAACTGCGATAATCCCATACGATCTGCATCAAATACAATTAATGTATTTACATTCGGAATATCTACACCCGTCTCAATAATTGTCGTACTTACAAGAACATCATGCTGCCCTTCTAAAAACGATAGCATAACAGACTCTAATTCACCTTCATTCATTTTCCCATGTGCGTATGTTACACGAGCATCTGGAACTAACATCGAAATTTCATCTGCTTTTCTTTCAATATCCTCCACACGGTTATATAGGAAGTAAATTTGACCGCCTCTTGCTAACTCTCGCTCTATCGCTTCTCGCATTAACGCTGGATTATACTCTACTACATATGTTTGTACTGGGAAACGATTCTCTGGTGGTGTCTCAATAACAGATAAATCGCGCACACCAAGCATAGACATATGAAGTGTACGTGGAATCGGAGTTGCCGTTAATGTTAACACGTCAACATTTGCTTTCAATTGTTTAATTTTTTCTTTATGTGTAACGCCGAATCTTTGTTCTTCATCAATAATAAGAAGTCCTAAATCTTTATAAGTAACATCTTTAGATAAAATACGATGCGTTCCGATTACAATATCCACCGTTCCATCTTTTAAACCTTTAATCGTTTCATTTTGTTGTTTTCGTGTACGGAATCTACTTAGTAACCCTATATTAATCGGATAATCTTGAAAACGCTCTCGAATTGTTTCATAGTGTTGTTGTGCAAGGATTGTTGTTGGTACTAAAATCGCAACTTGTTTTTCATCCATAATTGCTTTAAATGCCGCACGAATAGCTACTTCCGTCTTTCCATATCCTACGTCACCACAAAGAAGCCTATCCATCGGACGTCCGCGTTCCATATCTTTCTTAATCTCTTCAATAGAACGTAATTGATCCTCTGTCTCTTGATATGGGAATAAAGATTCAAACTCTTGTTGCTCTGCCGTATCTGGTGTATATGCATAACCTTTCGAAGCTTCACGCTCGGCATATAATTTAATTAGGTCATCTGCAATGTCTTGTACAGATTTTTCAACTTTCGTTTTGACCTTCTTCCAATCATTTCCGCCTAATTTATAAACTTTTGGTTCCTTACCTTCAGACCCTACGTATTTTTGCACTTGATCAATTTGTTCAATTGGAACGTATAACTTATCATTACCTTGATATTTAATATTTAAATAATCTTTATGAACACCATTAATCTCTAATGTCTCAATACCTAAAAATTTACCTATACCATGATTTACATGAACTACATGGTCTCCAACTTTTAATTCCGAATAACTTTTAATACGTTCAGCGTTAGATAACTTTTGCTTACGTTGTGATTTTTTAACCTTCTTATGAAAAAGCTCCTTTTCAGTAATGACAACAAACTTTTGCATCGGCATTTCAAAG
This sequence comes from Bacillus sp. FSL H8-0492, assembly GCF_038006145.1. Lineage (NCBI taxonomy): Bacteria > Bacillati > Bacillota > Bacilli > Caryophanales > Bacillaceae > Bacillus > Bacillus sp. FSL H8-0492. Next base: position 55,650 of record NZ_JBBOUP010000001.1, on the reverse strand, counting down.
CCTGCATGTAAATCACCTACAGCAATTTGTAACCTTCCAGGCAATAAGATATCTGTCGCCTCTACAATGTCTGCATCAATATCATAATCACTTAAAATATGTTGTAGTTTTTTTACACGTTCATCATCTGTTCCAAGCACAACGGTCGTAAAATTACCTTCATTCCATCTATCAATTTCAGTTTTTAACAAATGCATCTGTCCGTGGAAATCTTGCATCGTTTTACATGTCACATTTACAATATTTTGAGGATGTGTGTGTGCTATATGGCGTAAGAATAACGTTAAATATACAAAACTTCTTTTTTTATTATGAAGAAACTCCTCAAACGAGTGGGAGAAAGATAAATCCTGAATAATTGTTCCTTCGCCAAGAAGTGAGATATACCATTCCGCTTCTTCTGTTTCAAGGTGTGATGCTGTTTCTTGAATACGGGAAATCTCATCTAAAATTACAACACCATTTTCTGGTAAATAATCTATCAGACTAGCAGGTTCTTTATAGAAAATAGATAAATATTTAAACATTTGTTCTATACTCTGCCCGTTTTTCAACATTTCAATTTCATGACTAACCGTCTCAAGCACAGTAGTCTTTAATTTATCATCGGAAAGCTTTTGCATCGTCTTAGTCAAACCTTCTTCAAGATGCTTAATTCCCGATTTCAATTCTTCCTGTGAAAATAAAAACTCTGTTGCTGGACCGAACTTAACACTTTCCTTTTTATCTTGAGAACGCTGTTCATCCACATCAAACAATCGAATAGAATCGACTTCTGTATCGAAGAATTCAATACGAAACGGTAATTCTTCCGTTAATGGGTAAATATCTAATATTCCCCCGCGTAAACTGAACTCTCCTGGAGCTTCTACCATTGACTTACGCTCGTAGCCAATATGATGTAAAGTATGCAAGAGTGCATCTAAATCAATCTCTTGCCCTAGATTGATTTCAATTTGCCTTTGCTTCCATAATTCTTTTATTGGTAAAAACCTACGCAGCCCTGCAACTGGCGCTACAATAATCCCATTCTCTCCTGCAGCTAAGCGATTTAACACTTCAATACGCTGTGCCTTCAATTCTGGACTTGCAACACCAACCTCCGATGCTATCAATTCATTTACCGGATATAGCCAAACATCTTTTTCACCAAGTAACGCCACTAAATCTTCATGTACTTTTTGTGCTTGGTATAAATTGTGCGTCACGATAAGTTGTGATTGCTTTGTCTTTTTATATAAAGCTGCCATTAATAATGAACGAGAGGATGTTGCCATACCCGATACAAGTTGTTCTTTCAACCCATCTTCTAGCCCATTAATAACCGATTGTATTTCTTCATTTTTATAAAATTGCTCTAATAAACCTATCATTTTCAAAACTCCTCTCAACATAAAGAGCAAGTTACTATATTTTATGCAAATATTTTGGAAAAAGAAAACAGAAAAATGCTTTGGACATGCCAAAGCGACAACATTTTATTGCAGAAATTTTTCATATTCATAATACTCAGGATAAGATGCGAGCGTTTCTTGACACGATTCACAAATCGTTTTTATATATATATTTCCATTCTCATGAAAATGAATCATATCCACTACTTCTTGCTCTGTTAGTTGAAACAAAACGTCGCTATATACTTTTTCTGCGATAATGGAGCCCACATTACTTCCACAATGTCTACAGTAATAATAACCTTCCATACTAGCCTCCTAAATATCCAATTGCTACTAGTATGTGATAAAACAAAATAAAATATTCCAGATTGTGCGCTTAACTATTAAAAGTATTCATGATTTGGAGAAAAGGTTTATTTAACCATTCCTCACATGCATCTGCTGCATTTTCAATGGATTGATTAACGCCAGATATTTCTTCAGATGTAAAACGTCCTAATACGTAATCCACTACTTTCATCCCATTTTTCGGACGATCGATTCCCATGCGGATACGTTGAAATTCTTGTGTTCCTAAATGTGAAATTGTTGATTTCACACCATTATGTCCACCCGCACTACCTTTCATGCGAAGGCGTAATTTACCTACAGGAATATCTAAATCATCGTACATAACAATGAAGTCCTCGACATCAATTTTATAATAATCCATGAGTGGACGGATACTTTCCCCAGATAAATTCATATATGTAAGTGGCTTTAGTAAGATTACTTTTTCCCCATTAACAAAACCTGCGCCAAATACCCCTTTAAACTTTTGTTCATTCAAAGAAATACTCCAACGTTTTGCAAGTTCATCGATTGCCATAAATCCAATATTATGCCTTGTTAATTCATATTCTCTACCTGGGTTCCCAAGTCCTACTATTAATTTCATTCTTGTACCACTACTTTCTTTTTTCGATACGAAAAGACGTAACCAAGCTTGGTTACGTCTCATTCTATCCAATTAATTGAATAATACACTTACAGATTCTTCTTCGTATACACGAATGATTGCTTCTCCGATTAATGGAGCAACTGAAAGTTCATGTACTTTATCAATTTTCTTCTCTTCTGGTAATACGATAGAGTTCGTTACAACTAACTCTTTAATATTCGAATTTTGAATACGCTCAATTGCTGGACCAGATAATACTGGGTGTGTACAGCAAGCATATACTTCAGAAGCACCGTTCTCAACAAGAGCGTTTGCCGCTAATGTAATTGTACCAGCTGTATCAATGATGTCATCAATTAAAATTGCTGTTTTGCCTTCGATGTTACCGATAATGTTCATTACCTCAGATACATTCGGACGAGGACGACGCTTATCAATAATAGCGATTGGCGCTTTTAGGCGATCTGCCATTTTTCTAGCACGAGTTACACCACCGTGATCAGGAGATACGATTACGATATCTTTAAGGCCTTTTGCTTCAAAGTAGTCTGAAAGAATCGGTACACCCATTAAGTGGTCGATCGGGATATCAAAGAATCCTTGAATTTGCGGAGCATGTAAATCTAGAGTGATTACACGAGTTGCACCTGCTGTTTCAAGCAAGTTTGCTACAAGTTTCGATGTAATTGGTTCACGAGAACGCGCTTTACGGTCTTGACGCGCATAACCATAGTAAGGAATAACAATATTAATTGTTTTTGCAGATGCACGTTTTAATGCATCAATCATAATAAGTAATTCCATGATATGTTCGTTTACTGGGAAGCTTGTAGATTGAATAATGAATACATCGCAACCACGGATACTTTCTTCAATGTTAATTTGAACTTCTCCATCACTAAAACGATCAACAGAACATTTTCCTAGTCCTACTCCAATATGCTTTGCGATTTGCTCAGCAAGTTCCTTATTAGAGTTTAAAGAGAATACTTTCAAATTAGAATTTAGATATTGAGTCGACATCTAGATTAACCCTCCACATTATGATTTTTTCTTATTCAGCAATTGATCAACATAGTCTTCTTTGTTAACTTGACGTGCACGTGCTACTGATAATGCTTTTGATGGAACATTCTCTGTTATTGTAGAGCCTGCTGCCACATAAGCACCATCTTCAACTGTTACAGGCGCAACAAGGTTTGAATTACATCCAATAAATACCCCGTTACCAATTACAGTTTTAAATTTATTCTTGCCGTCGTAGTTCACCGTAATTGAACCACAACCAAGATTCACGTCTTCTCCAACTTGTGCATCCCCGATATAACTTAAGTGTGAAGCTTTACTTCTATTACCAAAAACAGTTTTTTTGATTTCTACGAAGTTTCCAACGCGCACTTCATCTCCAATAACTGAATCTGGGCGAATATGTGCAAATGGACCAACTGATACTTCTGTACCAAGTTTGCTGTCATGTACAGTAGATTGACGAATTACCGTACGATCTCCAATTTCACTATCGCGAATTACTGTATGCGGTCCAATTTCACAATCAGAACCAATTACAGTGTTCCCCTCAATAACCGTTCCTGGGTGAAGAACTGTATCACTACCAATAACTGCATCCGCAGAAATGTATGTGTTACTTGGATCAATAATTGTAACACCATTTACCATGTTCTTTCTGTTAATACGATTTTTCATAATAATTTCCGCTTGCGATAGAGCGACTCTGTCGTTAACACCTAACGTTTCATCGAAGTGCTCTGTTTGATAAGCTGATACAATATGACCTTCATTTTTTAAAATTTCAATAACGTCCGGAAGGTAATATTCGCCCTGTACATTATCATTTGAAACTTTAGAAAGTGAAGCAAATAAAGCTTTATTATCAAAACAATACGTACCTGTATTGATTTCTTTAATAGCTAATTCTTTTTCATTTGCATCCTTATGCTCAACAATCTTTTCAACATGACCATTCTCATTACGAACGATACGGCCATATCCAGCAGGCTCTTCTATGTACGCTGTTAGTACCGTCGCCATTGCTCCCGCTTCTTCGTGTTGCTGAAGCAATGCTTCCATCGTTTCAGCAGTTATTAGAGGTGTATCACCACAAATAACTAAAGTTGTTCCCTCTTCATTTGCAAGTACACTTGCAGCTTGATCGACAGCATGAGCTGTACCAAGTTGTTCTGCTTGTAATGCAAACTCACTTACGTTTCCTAGCTGTTCTTGTACCTTTTCAGCACCATGTCCAACGACTGTTACAAGTTTCTGCAATCCTAATTGAGATACTTCATTGACTACATGTTGTACCATTGGTTTTCCACATACAGGATGCAGCACTTTGTATAGCTTGGACTTCATACGTGTGCCTTTACCTGCAGCTAGAATCACTGCAAATCTGTTTGACATATAGACCCTCCATCGCAACCTATTTATCCATTAACGATATTATCCTAAATCATCATATATTTCAAGAAACACATTATAACTATTAAATTTTACCATAATTCTTATAAGATGTTTTACTCTTTAGTATCTTTTTTAAGGAATAAGCTATACTATTTTAAATGATTTTGAAAAAATTAGAAGTTTTTCATCTTTATTTTTTCAAAATATGAATTTTTATAATTAGAAACGTGTATTATTCAAAAAAAAAAACAAACTCCTGTAAATGCTTACAGGAGTTTGTTACAAAATTATAAGACTTTCTTTCAAAAGCCCTTTTCATTCGAATTTTACGAAGCGCCTGCTTCTTCAAACTCAACCTCTTCTAACTCGCCTAAACGATGATACTCTGTTAAAACCGCATCTTGAATTTTAGAGCGTGTATTAGAATTAATTGGATGTGCAATGTCACGGAATTCTCCATCTGGAGTACGTTTACTTGGCATTGCTACAAATAATCCATTATTACCATCAATTACACGAATATCATGAACAACAAATTCATGGTCTAGAGTAATAGAGGCAATTGCTCTCATGCGGCCTTCTGTGTTTACGCGGCGTAATCTTACGTCAGTCACTTCCATCTTGTGTTCACCACCCTTTTCTAAATAAGCGATATATTTGTATAAATTCCACAAAATTTCTATTTTTCCTTTAATTTTTTAAAAATTTTTAAGATAAAAATTTTTATTGTAGTTGAATATAAGGATTAGTAGAGGTTATCGCTTACAAAGAGTTACTTAACTAGGGCAATTACTTCGATTTCAACAGAAACATCTTTCGGTAATTTTGCTACTTGTACACAAGAACGCGCTGGTTTATGAGTAGAGAAATAAGAACCGTATACTTCATTAACAGCATTAAAATCATCCATATCCTTCAAGAATACTGTTGTTTTTACCACTGTATCAAATGAAGCACCTGCTTCTGCTAATACCGCTTGTAAATTTTCAAATACTTGCTCTGTTTGTACTGTTACATCTCCTGTTACAAGTTCTCCACTTGCCGTTAACGGAATTTGTCCTGAACTATAGAACATATTATTTACAATAATCCCTTGTGAATATGGTCCGATTGCCTGTGGTGCTTTGCTTGTTTGAACAACTTTCATACTTTTCACCCTTTTATTATTTATTTTTACTCTTTAAAAATAGTGTAACAAAGGCAGTTTGTCCATCTATTTTGTAATTTATAAATAGGAATAAAAAAAGGTAAAGCTATCTGCTTTACCTTTTTACTCAGCCTCTACAAGCCCTTTATCAAATGGTGCAAGTGCATAATTCCCCTTTTCCACTTGAATTGCTTTTTCTTTCACATCAACTTCTGACAGACGAATTAATGATACAAAGTTATTAATAAGTCTTTCTTCAATATCCGTAGACTCTACTAATACGCCAATCCCAACAACATTAGCTTTAAACTCTTCTAGCATGCTCATCATACCTTGAATGGTTCCGCCTGCTTTCATAAAGTCATCAATAATTAAAACATTGGACCCTTCTGGAAGGCTACGCTTTGCTAAAGTCATCGTTTGGATTCGCTTAGAGGAACCTGATACATAGTTAATACTAACAGTGGGTCCTTCTGTTACCTTATTATCTTTTCTCGCAATTACTACCGGTACATCTAAGTAGTTCGCTACTGCATAAGCAAGCGGAATTCCTTTTGTCGCTACCGTCATAACCGCATCAATTGGTTGCCTAGCAAAAACAGAAGCAAATAAACGACCTGCGCCATTAATCTGGCGAGGATTACTTAAAAGATCCGTCATATATAAGTAACCGCCAGGCAAAATACGGTCTGGGTTTTCAAATAAGCTACAAAGCTCGTTAATAATCAGATTTGCCTCTTCTTCACTTATATAAGGAATATATTTCACTCCTCCTGCTGCTCCTGGTACCGTTTGCAATGTGCCGACACCTTGTTGTTCAAACGTTTGCTTAATAATAACTAAATCTTCACTAATGGAAGATTTAGCCGATTGATACCTTTCAGCAAAAAAAGTGAGAGAAACTAGCTGACGAGGATTTTGTAACAAGTAATACGTCAGATCGACCAATCTTGTACTTCGTCTAATTTTCATACTCTCACCTCAAATCACGAATATTCTAAACAAATCATAACGTATTATACGTCTTTATTCAAGCGTTTCTCGCTCTCCTAATAAACGCACTGCATATACTTGCTCGCAAAATCCTTTTAACCCGTTATATATGCGGTGCATTCGCGAATCATGGTGTACAAGACCAAATACAGTTGGGCCACTTCCACTCATTAATACGGCATCTGCCCCAAAGCGTTTCATCTGTGATTTAATACGTGCAACCTCGGGATGCATCGCAAACGTCACATCTTCTAAAACGTTACCAACAGTATCACAAATTCCTTTATAATCGCCATGGTTAATGACTTCAACCATTTTATCTACATTTGGATGAGTAACACGATTTAATTTTAAATTTCCGTACACATCAGCAGTAGATACACCAATGTGGGGCTTTGCTAAAACAACCCAACAAGAAGGCGGAGTCTTTATATGTTCAATTTCTTCTCCTCTTCCAGTGGCAATAGCAGTTCCACCATATACACAGAACGATACATCTGACCCAATTTCTGCGCCAAGCTTTGCTAATTCATCGATTGTTAGCCCTAAATTCCATAACTTATTAAGGCCACGTAATGTCGCTGCTGCATCACTACTTCCACCTGCTAATCCAGCGGCTACTGGAATCGTTTTTTCAATAGTAATAGACACACCTTTTTTTACATTAAACTTCACTTTTAATAATTTCGCTGCTTGATAAGCTAAATTGCGTTGGTCGTCTGGGACATACCGATTATGGGACAAAATTTCAATACGGTCTTCTGCTAATTCCGTAAGCTCTAAACGATCTGCCAAGTCGATTGTTGTCATAATCATTTTCACTTCATGATATCCATCTTGTCTTTTTCCCAGTACATCTAACGACAGATTAATCTTTGCTGGTGCTTTCACTAGTAGCTTCAATCTATTCACCCACTCTATGTACTCAATCTTTTATCGTTTATTTTACCATAAATTTATAGTAAGACGATGACACTTCCCTAATTATATCGAAAAGCATTCAGAATGAAACTACTTATGTCAAATGATGGCACCTTTTAGCGTGCAAAAAGCCGAGGAATCTCTCCTCGGCTACCGCAGCATAGAAAGTATCTTACAACTACTGGTTTCGTTTCATTAATTGCTGTTCTGCAATTTCTATAGCACGTTTCACCATATTACCAGCATCTTTCGCACGAATTCCGCCCCATCCTTCTTTCTGAACAACATCATAAAAGCCAAGCTCTTTTGCAAGCTCTTCTTTAAATTGATTTGACATGACTCCTCTTCGTCTACTCAATGCAGAGTCCCTCCTTATTTTGCTACGGTATAATTAGTATGCAAAATAATATAGCTTTTCATTTATGGGAATATATGTAACAAAAAAATACATTAATTATAAAATACTTCATTTTGAGATTCATCGTAAAATGTTAGCTCTACTGTCTCTGTTAAAACATCTGCATAACTATAAGATACACGTTGCAATGCATCTTCTTGCTGGTCTAATTGTACAACAAACACAGAACGATACGTTTCTGCAAGTACACCTGATTGCTCCACAGTTTTTCTTCTCCCACTATTTGCCTTTAACATAAGTCGCTGTCCAAGATGGTGATCTAATTCGCTTTTAATTTCATCTAAACGTTTTGACATATACTTTGCTACACCTCGCTGTAATTTAGATTGAACACTTAAAACACGATATATCTATCCCAATTATTAACCGCAATTCACAGACAATATCATTATAAAAGCATCGTGCGTTCAAATAGATAGAAGAAATACTATATTCTAAAAGTATCATTGTATAGTCTGCACGTTCTTGCCGCTTTTTATCCAGACTCATTTAAATCATTTCCATATAAAAAAGCAAGATACGTATGTACCTTGCTCATTCGTCATAATGTTGAAAGGGCAATCCTGTTCGTAAAATCCCTCTTGTTTCAATTCCGCCTAGTCCCTTTTCGCCAGTAATTGTATTACGCACAACGTCCCATACATTTACTCTTTCCATAAATGAAGTGAAACTAATTTTGCCAACTACATATACAGGATCTAGAGCATGAATATTAATTCTAGACGGTGAACTAGCAAAATTAGCACCTGCCCGAATCAACGCCTCAAAGTGTGATTGACAAGCCCCAGCAAAAATAACGAGTTGATCTAACGATGGATACTTTTTCCGCACTTCTCGAACGGCCTGTACAAAATGTCTAGAATGTCTATATGCTGCTAAATCTCCCATAACTCCTTTTGACTTTGTATATGCATCATGTCCTGTAATAACTAAAATATCTGGGCGAAAATGATCTATTAAGTCTACTACCTTTTCATGCATCTCCGTTTCCTTACAATGAATACCTTGAACAGGAACGCCTATTTTATTATATAAATCTAAGCACTTGCGCAAATATAAAGGATCTCCATCTATATGCAATACACGTCCTGGCATTTGAAAATAATTCACTTCACTTGTATATCCACCAGTTGAATTATGTTCATGTCTTTGCTTCATCAACACGTAATCTTGCTGAAACAACCGGTAAGTACGCTCCATCGTTTCTTTTTCACGCTTCACTCTATTTTTATGTTCTCGTTGATCTATACTAACCAAATCTGCAAGTGGTGCATCCGCCACAAGTCTAATTTCCTCTCCAAATAATATTGCCATATCGCCTTTTATTTCTATAATACGAAAAAGAATATCCCTATTATGAGAATATCGTTCAACTAATTCTCCAACATGTAAATCCATTCTCCTACCTCCAAACTCCAAACTCGTTAGGCCATCTTACCTGTTTTTAAAGTATGAATTTAGGAAAGGAAAGGTGACAAAAGGGACAGCTCAAGTTGAACTGTCCCTTTCATATTCTTATGACAATTTATGAAGAATTAATGCATTACTCAATGTTGCAAACTCTTCGATAGATAGCGTTTCGCCTCTTCGCTTCGGATCAATTCCTACTTCTGTCAAAATTCGATCCAACAGCTCTTTATCTTTCGGGAAACCATTTAAATTATTTGATAAATTATTCATTAAAGTTTTACGACGCTGTGCGAAACTCGCTCGTACTACTTCAAAGAAGAAAGTTTCATCTGTCACTTCTACAACTGGTTTAGGACGCTTTAGAAGACGAATAATCGCAGAATCAACATTTGGTTGTGGCACAAACACTGTACGCGGTACAGTCATAACTGTTTCTACCTCTGTATAATACTGAATGGCAATTGATAAAGAACCATACTCTTTCGTTCCTGGTTTAGCAGCTAAACGATCCCCAACTTCTTTTTGCATCATAACCACAAATCCACGAACCGGTAATTTTTCTTCAAGCAATTTAAATAAAATTGGCGTTGTAATATAGTATGGTAAGTTAGCTACTACCATTACATCTTGTCCTTCTTCAAATTGCTCACTAAACACTTCATGTACATCTGCTTTTAGTACATCTTTATTTATAACTGTAACGTTGCTATATGGAGCTAACGTCTCGTCTAAAATTGGTAATAATCTCTGATCAATTTCAAAAGCCACTACTTTTTTAGCACGCTTTGCCAATTGCTCTGTTAATGCACCGATACCTGGTCCAATTTCAATTGCACCACTTTCTGAACCGATTTCTGCGTGATCAACGATACGATTTAATACATTCGTATCAATTAAAAAATTTTGTCCTAAACTTTTTTTGAATGAAAATCCATACTTTTCAACAATGTCTTTCGTACGATTTGGTGTTGCGATATCCTTCATTTTTTTTCCTCCTGTATTACTTGCTTATAAGCTTCTGCAAATGATTCCTTTGAAACCTGAAACATTTGTAAACGTTTATGTAACTGTTTTGCGTTTGTATAACCAATCTTTAATAGCTTACCCACTCTTTCTCTGCGACTCTTTGCCATTTCTCCGCCCACTAAGCCCGCATCGACTAGATCACTCCAACTAATTTCACTTGTGTAAGCTTCCATTTCTTCATGTATATTCTCTAAAGCACGGCGAATCGACTCATTAGAAGCATGTTCGATTCCAACACCTTTTTTCCTTTTAGCAAGTGCTTCTTCCTTCGTTAAAAAAGCATGCTTACATCCAGGAACCTTGTCAGAAATAATTTTTCGAATACGCTCTCCAGGATAATCCGGATCTGTGAAAATAATAACGCCTCGTTTTTGCTGCGCTAATTTAACTTGCTCAATAACGTGATCACCGATTGCTGAACCGTTCGTTTCGATTGTATCCGCATCAACAGCACGTTTAATCGCAACTGTATCATCTTTACCTTCTACAACGATAATCTCTTTAATTTTCATGCTTGCCTCCACACTCTTTTCATCTCTACTTAGTAAAACAAAAAAATGACGACTTTTCCATTATTATTTTCCCAATCGTACATTTTAAAAAGTAGAAGAGAAAAATCTTTGTTCACTATCCTTATTGTAACACTTCTATCTCCATCTTAATTTATCCGCAATATTTCTACACTTATGTTATGAGTAAATAGTGGGTTCTTATCACTTCTACTGTCTCTCTTCTCAAAAAACAAAAAAAGAATGGGACTCCCCATTCTTTTTTATTCAACACCAAATAAGGATTTGGCATTCTTTGTTGTTACTTGTGCTACTTCGTCATAAGAAATTCCTTTTAAATTCGCAATTTCTTCTGCTACCAGTTTTACATAACTAGGTTCATTTCGTTTCCCTCGAAATGGGTGTGGTGTTAAATACGGGCAATCTGTCTCTATCAATAATTTTTCTAACGGAATCTCCATAGCAACTTCTTTCGGTTTCTTGGCATTTTTAAATGTTACTGGCCCACCTAATGAAATTAAAAAGTTCATATCGACACATCGCTGCGCTACTTCTACACTACCGCTAAAGCAATGCATAATGCCCCCTACTTCAGCTGCATTCTCTTCCTCTAGGATATCAACAATATCTTGAGTTGCATCGCGGTTATGTATAATAATCGGTAATTTCACCTTTTTCGCTAATGCAATTTGTTTACGGAATACTTCCTTCTGTATTTCTTTTGGAGACTTATCCCAGTGATAATCTAATCCCATTTCCCCAATTGCAACTACTTTAGGATGAGCCGCTAATTCTTCTAACCAAGCTAAATGTTCTTCTTTCATATCGATTGCATCAACAGGATGCCATCCAACTGCAGCGTAAATAAAATCATAAGCCTCTGCTAATTCAATTGCTTTCTTTATCGTTACTTCATCAAATCCAACAACAACTGTATATGTAACTCCCGCTTCTTTCATTCTCGCGATAACTTCTTGTAAATCTTCTTCAAATTGCTCTGCATTTAAATGTGAATGTGTATCAAACAACATAATAAATAACTCCTTTTATATTGAAATCAATTCTCTCATAGAAAAACTACACTCTTTCTAACTTAACGATAACAATACTTCAATTTTAATGCAAAAAACGGAATGTAAAAAGAAAAAAGACGCTTCACCAATGTTACACGTGAAACATCTCTTTTCTTGTCTCAATTACTTGATTTTTGTACCATTTGGTAAATCCTGGTCAATTGATGCTAATGACAATACGCCATTCTCTTCACCTGCTAAAATCATACCTTGTGATAATTCACCACGTAATTTTACAGGTTTTAAATTCGTTACACAAATAACCTTTTTACCTTTTAGTTCTTCTGGGGAATAGAATTTAGCAATCCCAGAAACCACTTGGCGCTTCTCTGTACCTAAATCAAGCTGAATTTTTAACAACTTATCTGCTTTTTTCACAGGTTCAGCGGATATTACTTCAGCTACTCGTAATTCTACTTTAAAGAAATCATCAATTGTAATTTCTTCTGCCTTTGGTTCTTCTGCTTTTTTCTCTTCTACTTTAGGAGCAGAACCTTGCATTTGTTCTTTAATATACCCCACTTCTACTTCCATTTCCAAACGAGGGAAGATTGGGTTTCCTTTTTCTACTTTTGTTCCAGCTGGAATACATCCAATTGTAGATAGGCTTTCCCAAGATTTATGCGCCTCTTCAGTAAGTCCAAGTTGAGCAAACATCTTACTTGGTGCTACTGTTAGGAATGGCATAAGCATAATACCTGTTTGACGAAGTACCTCAGCTAAGTGGGCCATTACAGACGCAAGTTTTTCGCGATCATTCTCATCCTTCGCTAATACCCACGGCTGCGTTTCATCAATATATTTGTTTGTACGGCTAACTAATTGCCAAATGGAACTTAGCGCTACAGAGAATTCCATATTCTCCATTGCCTCTTCTACTTTTTTCAATGTATCTTTGGCAAATGTCACTAGCGTTTCATCGAACTCAGTTACATTTGCTTTAAATGCAGGGATTTCCCCGTTAAAGTATTTATCAATCATAGCTACTGTACGATTTAATAAGTTACCTAAATCATTCGCTAAATCAAAGTTGATTCGTTCAACAAATCCTTCTGGTGTGAATACTCCATCAGATCCAAATGGAACTTCGCGAAGTAAGTAGTAACGCAATGCATCTAATCCGTAACGATCAATTAATGTAACTGGATCTACTACGTTTCCTTTTGACTTACTCATTTTTCCATCCTTCATTAAAATCCAGCCATGAGCAAAGACTTTCTTCGGAAGTGGTAAATCTAAAGCCATTAAAATAATTGGCCAATAAATTGTGTGGAAACGAACGATTTCTTTCCCAACTAAATGTACATCTGCTGGCCAGAATTTTTTATACTTCTCTTCATTTTCTGTTCCATATCCTAATGCAGTAATGTAATTAGACAACGCATCTACCCATACGTAAATAACGTGTTTTGGGTTACCTGGAACACGAACTCCCCAGTCAAATGAAGTACGAGAAACAGCTAAATCTTCTAATCCTGGTTTAATGAAGTTATTAATCATTTCATTTTTACGGGACTCCGGCTGAATGAAATGAGGGTTATCTTCATAGAACTTTAATAGTCGGTCTACATATTTGCCCATTCTAAAGAAATAAGACTCTTCGCGAACAAGTTCTACAGCGTGACCACTATCTGGGCTTTTTCCACCAACTACTTTGTCACCTTCCATAATTGGATCTACTAATTGATGCGCTGTATAGAATGTTTCATCTTGTACAGAATACCAACCTTCATATTCATCAAGATAAATATCGCCTTGATCTACTAGCTGCTTGAAGATTTTCTCAACAACATCTTTATGACGATCTTCAGTTGTACGAATAAAATCATCATAAGAGATATCCATCTTCTCCCAAAGTTCTTTAATCCCTGATACAATGTTATCCACATATGCCTGTGGTGTAACATTTAGTTCTTCTGCTTTCTTTTGGATCTTCTGTCCATGCTCATCAGTTCCTGTTAAATAATGAACATTGTATCCTTGCATACGCTTATATCGTGCCATCGCATCTCCTGCTACCGTCGTATAAGCATGTCCAATGTGTAACTTTCCACTTGGATAATAAATTGGGGTAGTAATATAAAAGGACTTATTTTCCTCTTTCATCGTTTTGGACCTCCCGAATAACCTCATATGTATTTATAAACAGTATATCAAAAACTCATATATAAAGTGAAACTTTAATCCGTGGGGAGGGTTCATCCCCCATGGATTATCAGCCCACACCAATCGGGCTTTTACGAGCAGCCCGACTCCCACTTAACTTCTTTGCTCCGGCTAAATTTTGAAGTGGGAGTCTTACTGCTCGCAAATAGCGGGATAAAAACGAGTTAATGCTCGATATCTTTATCATCTATTACTCATATTCAAAAAAATATACAATATATTTCCCGAAAAGTATAAACATTACAAAAAATAATACAAAACAATTGTAGAAATGACTTACATTCTATCATATATAAGAAGTATAAAAATCTATAAATCTTTTTTAAAAATATAGAATTTAAGAATTGACGGAAATGTAAATGATTGGTATCATATGTCCATAGGGTATTTTGTCGAAAAATGACGAATCAAAAAATAGACTCGAAACTTATAAACTATTTATTTAGGAGGAAAAGAATTATGAAATCTACTGGTATCGTTCGTAAAGTTGATGAATTAGGTCGTGTAGTAATTCCAATCGAATTACGCCGCACTTTAGGTATTGCAGAAAAGGACGCTCTTGAAATCTACGTTGATGAAGAAAAAATCATCTTAAAGAAATATAAACCAAACATGACTTGCCAAGTAACTGGTGAAGTATCTGATGGTAACCTATCTTTAGCTGAAGGTAAAATTATCTTAAGCAAAGAAGGCGCTGAACAAGTCTTAAACGAACTTCAAGATTATATCGAAACAGCAAAGTAAGCTTCTCAATTATGAGAAGCTTATTTTTTATCAACATGATAGATTTGATATACATCACGTTTCGACAAATCTCGGTCTTTAGCGACTGTTTTAATCGCTTCTTTTGAATTCATACCTTTTTCATTTATATAATGTTCAATATGATTATATACTGAAATAACTTCCCACCATTGTTCTTCTTGAGTAGGTTCTTCTGTTGAACCTGCTACTAAAATACAAAACTCACCACGAACTTCATTTTGCTTCGTCCACTCAATCGCCTCTTCAATTGTTCCACGAATAAACTCTTCAAATTTTTTCGTTAGCTCACGACATAATACGATTTCCCTATTTCCTAATACTTCTTGCATAGAGATTAAAGTGTCATCTAAACGATGTGGCGCCTCATAAAACATCATTGTAGTTGGAATATAGCGTAGTTTTTCTAATTCAAGCTTACGTCCCTTTTTATTTCTTTGCAGGAAACCATAGAAATAAAAATGTTTTGTCTCAAGTCCTGATGCAATCAATGCTGTAAGGGCTGCATTTGCCCCAGGAAGCGGGATAACATGATATTGTTCTGCTACAGCCTCTACAACGATATCATAACCAGGATCTGAAATACATGGCATACCAGCATCGCTCACAATGGCTACAGTCTTACCTTCTTCTAACTTATCTAAAATTTTCCGTCCACTTACTCCTTTATTATGCTCATGATAACTCATAACTGGTGTTTCAATTTCAAAGTAATTACAAAGTTTCTTCGTTTGCCTTGTATCTTCCGCTGCAATAATGTCTGCCTCTTTTAAAATTCGGATTGCACGAAATGTCATATCCTCTAAATTTCCGATTGGAGTCGGTACTAAATATAAAACTCCCTTTTCATTTTGCTGAAAGCTTTTTTGCTGCCACATAGCGTTCTCCTTTTTGCATATATTCTTCTTTTTTTTTCCTCGTTAACTGCTTAAAGTGATACTCAGCTTGCATAGCCGTTCGTTTATCCTCGTGATCCTCTACATATTTTAAAACAACTGGAAGTCTAGCGCGTGTATATCTAGCACCTTTTCCACTATTATGAGTCTGAATCCGTTTTGCTATATGATTCGTGTATCCAGCATAATAACTTCCATCAGAACACTCCACCACATAAAAACAATGCTTATTCTTCTCCATATAAAATTGAACGAAGCTCCCTTGTATATTCATTGTTTTCTTCATATACAAAAAGAGGTGGTAAGATTTTCAAATCTGCATTCCCATCCTTAATTCCTTCAATTAACAATGTATTCGCTTCTTTACCAGCCTTAGGATAAACAAATCGCACACGTTTCGGTTCAATTTTGTATTTACGCATTAATGTGACGATGTCGAGCAAACGACCTGGACGATGTACAAATGCTACTTTCCCACCCTGTTTCACTAGCTGGCTACTTGCGTATACAACATCTTCTAGTGTGCACATAATTTCATGACGAGCTATCGCTAAATGTTCATTCATATTCTTCTCAGAAGTTTGTGGTGTTTGAAAATAAGGAGGATTACATGTTACAACATCATATTGATGACGTCCAAGTTTCTCCGGCATATCTTTCAAATCTCCATGGATTAAATGAATTCTTTCTGCTAAATTATTGTATTGAACGCTTCTTATTCCCATATCATATAAGCGCTCTTGAATTTCTACACCTGTAATTTTCCCTTTTGTCCTTGTACTTAATAAAAGAGGGATAACTGCGTTACCTGTACACAAATCAAGTAAATTACCTTTTTGAATTGGCACCCAAGCAAAATCTGCAAGTAAAACAGCATCCAAAGAAAAATTAAATACTGATGGACTTTGTACAATCTTCATATTTTGCGCTAATAAGTAATCTAAACGCTCATCTTCATATAAATTCATATATTGCTCCCTTTCTTACACTTAACCTACCCTATTTCATCTTCTATTAATGTAAAAATAAATTTCATTCTACTCTCATGTATAAAAAATTACCTTTCCAATTATATTGGAAAGGTAATCTCACTTTTTATTTAAAAATGACAGACAGAATAAACAATCTCCCTCTTTACGTACACTTCCATAATGTAGATTGCAAATATGAAAACCTTCTTGATATAGTCTCGCTAGATTATCGTAGCCTTCACCAATATCTGTCTTCGCCTTCATTTCTTTGCGTTTTTGAGTTTTTTGCTTTTCCTTGTTCTGCACTTCTTCAAAACGATGTCGCAAATTTTCATTTTCCATTTTTATATGTTGGTTTTCTTCCAATAATTCTGCAAGATGTTGTTTTAATTCTCCCAACTGTTTGTATAAATGTCCAATTTGCTCTTCCATACTAGAAACCGATGCAAAAATATCCTTTTTCTCCACAAGCACCCACCTCATTAATCTGTGGTTTGACTCGAAACGACCCCTTTATTCATTAATTCATCTAACGTATATTCTACTATCCGTTCCTTGTCTACTAGTTCCACTTGAATTAATCTTTCTAAAATATTTAATCCGATAACACGGCCAGTACCGTGCGGTGTTTGTATACGTTGATCTAAATCAGGAAGTTGTTCCTTTGCTGCCTCATATTCATCATTCTCATATTTTAAGCAACACATTAAGCGACCACATAAACCAGAGATTTTTGCAGGATTTAATGATAAATTTTGATCCTTTGCCATTTTAATGGATACAGGTTCAAAATCTCCTAAAAAAGTAGAACAACAAAGCATACGACCACATGGACCAATACCACCAAGCATTTTTGCTTCGTCACGAACGCCGATCTGTCTCAGCTCAATTCTTGTCCTAAAAATTGCCGCTAAGTCTTTCACTAGTTCCCGGAAATCAATCCGACCATCCGCAGTAAAGTAAAAAATAATCTTATTACGATCGAACGTATACTCTACATCTACAAGCTTCATATCAAGATTATGTTCTCCTACCTTTTGTTGACAAACTTGATATGCTTCTTTCGCAGCATGCCTATTCTCTTCAACAATGGTACGATCATTTTCATTTGCAATACGAATAACTTTTTTTAGCGGTAATACAACGTCATTTTCATCAACTTGCTTTTTGGTAATAACTACTTTTCCGTACTCAATACCTCTTACCGTTTCTACAATTACAAACTCATTTTCTGAGATATCGAACTGATTCGGATCAAAGTAATATACCTTTCCGGCCTTCTTAAAGCGAACACCTACTACATCATACAAAACGGTCATCCCTCCTGCAACCGCAACACTAACTGTTCGAACACAAGCTGCGCATTTACATTAGCGTTGATTCTATTTTTTGCCTCTAATATATTAAAGAGAGCTGATACAATGCGCTTCTGAGCATAAGAAAAGGATTCAAACATCTCTTTCTGCTCATGAAAAACAAGACGATCTTCTTCTCCAAGTTGAACATATAATAAATCCTTATAAATAAGGAGTAACATATCTAAGCCTTGCTGTAATTGTTCTTTCTCTCCAAAGTGCTTCCCCCATTTTTCTTGTACAAAAAAAATAGAGGCCTTATCTTTTTCGAGCGCTTCACATAATTTTATCACTAAAGCTCTCGCTTGTGCAAACCATTCATCATTACACATTAATAAAGCTTCTTCAAAACTATTTGTAAGCTGCGCAGCAAGTGTAGATAAAGAAACTGTAATACCTTCTTCCTCTAACCTCTTAATTAAAGATTCTGTAGGCAACGGCCTAAACGTAACAACTTGACAACGAGATAAGATTGTATTTAAAATCTGATGACTTTGTTCAGTAAGTAAAATAGCTGTTGTATCACTACTTGGTTCTTCTAAAAACTTTAAGAGCGTATTCGCTGCATTTGCTGTCATACGATCTGCATGCTCAATAATATATACTTTTTTATTTGCTTCTAATCCTGTTTTTGAAAACTCTTCTTGTAAATCATGAATTTGCTGTTTTTTAATAGATAATCCATCTGGTTTTACAATATGTAAGTTTGGGTAGTTACCTGAATCAATTCGGCGACAATTCGTACATACATGACAAGGCTCTACACCATTTCTTTGTGAACAGAGAAAACTTTTTGCCATTTGAATTGCTGTGGCGAACTTCCCAGTCCCTTTCCCTCCCTCTAACAAGTAAGCGTGGGATATACGCTCTTTTGCAATGCTATTCATCAACATTTTGACACCGATGGGCTGTATAGCAGAAAGCTGCTCCCACGTATTTATCATACTGCATACCTCACTTATTTCATTCTTTCCTTCTATTATAACAATTTACCTTCTATAATCTGAACAACTTCTTCTATAAGTTTTTTCATTGGTTGATCAGCATTTACTAATACAATGCGATTAGAGAAACGCTCTACAACTTGTAAATACCCTTCACGCACACGTTTATGGAAAGAGATATCTTCCATATCTAGTCGATTTACTTCACGTCCTGCATCTTTTCCAATTCGTGCTAAACCTACCTCTGGCTCAATATCTAAATAGATTGTTAAACTAGGCATACAATCTTCCGTTGCGAAACGATTAATTTCAAATACTTTATCCATACCTAAGCCTCTTGCATATCCTTGATATGCTAAAGAGCTATCTATAAAACGATCACATAGTACAAGATAGTTTTCCTCAAGTGCTGGCATAACTTTTTCCACTAAATGTTGTCTACGTGCAGCAGCATATAAGAGCGCCTCTGTACGTGCTTCCATCATCGTATACTCTTGTTTATGTAAAATTGTTCTAATATCTTCAGAAATTGCAATACCACCCGGTTCTCTGGTCGCCATTACCTTTTGTTCCTTTTGCTCAAAATATGGTAATAAACTTTTAATTAATGTTGTTTTACCTGAACCTTCTGGCCCTTCAATTGTTACAAATAATCCCTTCATCCTAAAACCTACTTTCTATATCATACACGTTCATATATTGCGTACTACCTTGAAAACGAGCCCCTGTTTTCTCTAAATGAGTAATTTGCTTTGTATGTTCTTGAGTAATTCTCTCTCCATACATGATCAATGGAATTCCAGGTGGATACGGAATCACCATTTCTGCAGCTATCATACCAACGGCTTCTTCTATAGATACTAACTTCGTTTCGTATCTCTCTAATTGTTTATACGTATACGGTAAAGGGGAAATCTCCCCTTTATAAGTATAACGAATTGATACTGTCTTGTCTTTTACCTTATATTGCTGCATAGCTAATCGAATGATCTCTATAGCTTTCATATACCCCTCATTTACTTGTAACGGTAATATAAATAGGACGTTATATGGATCTGCCATTTCCGTATATATACCGACTTTTTCAAATACAGACTGTAATTCATACCCCGATAACTGACAGCGAGTTTGCACCGTAACTTTTAATTCATCTTGCGATGGATATTGCAAAATGGCTATTTGTGGGATAGATCGCAATCCTTCTTTAAATCGGCGTAAAAACTCAACGATTTCATCATGACCCTCTTCCTTTATAACTGCTATTGCAAAACGTGCTATATCAAGAGAAGCCATAATTGGATACGATGGGCTACTAGATTGTAGCATACTTAAATAGGAGGAAACTTTTTCTTCGCTCACCAAACGGCTATTTATATGTAAATAAGATCCCATTGTCATCGCAGGTAATGTTTTATGTGCGGAATGAACCACAATATCCGCACCATAAACTAATGCTGACTTCGGGAAGGGGTCCCCTATACAAAAATGCGCCCCATGGGCTTCATCTACTAGAACAGGAATTTTATGTGCATGTGCGTAAGCGATACTTGCCTCTAAATCAATTCCCATACCATAGTAATTAGGATGTGTTAAAATAAGTGCTTTTGCATTTGGATACTTTGTAATTGCCTCCTTAATAATTTCATCATGAACACCTACTGGTACGTTATGTACTTCATCAATCCATGGATTTAAAAAGACCGGATTAGCCCCTGCTAATTTCAAACCATTAATGATCGATTTATGACAATTTCTTTGTACGAGGACAATATCATGTTCGCCGCAGCAAGACAAAATCATTGCTAAATTTCCAACTGTTGAACCATTAATTAAAAAATAACTTTTGTGCACGCCATATACTTCAGCTAATAATTGCTGTGCTTCATCTATACATTCAAACGGGCTATGTAAATCATCTAATCCTGTTAACTCTGTTACATCAATTGATAATATGTCCTTAAACCCCCCTGAAGCTTTCTGAGGGAAGTTTAAACCATTCTTATGACCCGGAACATGAAAAGATAGTAGTCGCCTTTCTTTAAATTCCATTAGCGCCTCATATAAAGGCATACGATTTTGATTCATATATATCTCTTCCTTATTATTCATTCTGTATCTATTATACAGATATTAGGGCAAAAAAAATAATAGGCATAATGCCTATTTAAAAATATGATACTTCTAATTTTCGCAGTTGTTTTAAATAATGTATATACTTCGGGTCAGTTGTCTCAGTATTCACCAGATTTCTTTCGCACTCGTAACATATTAAATTATTATATACATATATTCCTTCCCCTCTTTTTGTCTCACAAACGATGCAAATTTCACTTGGTAATTTCATAATCTTTCCTCCCTTTTTAAATAAACATATTATATACCTCTATTCCTTAACAAATTTCCGGAAAATATACATCAATTTTTTATATAATATGATTTATTCTTGGGCAACGTGTTTGTATTACTTATGTATTCCCTTTACTTCTTTCATGTACTGTTTAAAAACAAAAAAACACAAGTCAAAAGACTTGTGTTTTAGCTTGCTTGGCGACGTCCTACTCTCACAGGGACAAGGTCCCAACTACCATCGGCGCTAGAGAGCTTAACTTCCGTGTTCGGTATGGGAACGGGTGTGACCTCTCTGCCATCATCACCAAACTATGAAGGTATATTCCTTCAAAACTAGATAACATTTGCTTCATATTATATGGTTAAGTCCTCGATCTATTAGTATTCGTCAGCTCCACATGTCACCATGCTTCCACCTCGAACCTATCAACCTGATCATCTTTCAGGGATCTTACTAGCTTACGCTATGGGAAATCTCATCTTGAGGGGGGCTTCATGCTTAGATGCTTTCAGCACTTATCCCTTCCGCACATAGCTACCCAGCTATGCCCTTGGCAGAACAACTGGTACACCAGCGGTGCGTCCATCCCGGTCCTCTCGTACTAAGGACAGCTCCTCTCAAATTTCCTGCGCCCACGACGGATAGGGACCGAACTGTCTCACGACGTTCTGAACCCAGCTCGCGTACCGCTTTAATGGGCGAACAGCCCAACCCTTGGGACCGACTACAGCCCCAGGATGCGATGAGCCGACATCGAGGTGCCAAACCTCCCCGTCGATGTGGACTCTTGGGGGAGATAAGCCTGTTATCCCCGGGGTAGCTTTTATCCGTTGAGCGATGGCCCTTCCATGCGGAACCACCGGATCACTAAGCCCGACTTTCGTCCCTGCTCGACTTGTAGGTCTCGCAGTCAAGCTCCCTTATGCCTTTGCACTCTACGAATGATTTCCAACCATTCTGAGGGAACCTTTGGGCGCCTCCGTTACACTTTAGGAGGCGACCGCCCCAGTCAAACTGCCCACCTGACACTGTCTCCCGGGTCGATGAGACCCGTAGGTTAGAATTTCAATACAGTCAGGGCGGTATCCCACCAGCGCCTCCACCGAAGCTAGCGCTCCGGTTTCAATGGCTCCCGCCTATCCTGTACAAACTGTACCAAAATTCAATATCAGGCTACAGTAAAGCTCCACGGGGTCTTTCCGTCCTGTCGCGGGTAACCTGCATCTTCACAGGTACTATAATTTCACCGAGTCTCTGGTTGAGACAGTGCCCAAATCGTTACACCTTTCGTGCGGGTCGGAACTTACCCGACAAGGAATTTCGCTACCTTAGGACCGTTATAGTTACGGCCGCCGTTTACTGGGGCTTCAGTTCAGAGCTTCGCTTACGCTAACCCCTCTCCTTAACCTTCCAGCACCGGGCAGGTGTCAGCCCCTATACTTCGCCTTACG
>NZ_JBBOUP010000001.1:12500-27500 GCF_038006145.1 Bacillus sp. FSL H8-0492 | reverse complement strand
GAAATGGCACCACGCAAAACATGATATACACCTTGATATTCTTTCATTTTTTCCATCGCAATTACATCTTTCGGCTCTTGTACTACACAAACAACCGATTGATCCCTATGCGAATCGTCACAAATATAACAAGGATCGCGGTCAGTGATATGTCCGCACACAGAACAATACGCTAAATCTCGCTTTGCATTCACAAGTGCTTTCGCAAAACCTAGTACATCATCCTCTTTCATATCTAACACGAAGAATGCCAATCGAACCGCTGTTTTCGGTCCGATTCCTGGCAACTTCATAAAACTATCGATTAATTTTGATATCGGTTCTGGATAATGCATATATCAATATCCTCCTAGAACATTCCACCTGGTAAGTTCATGCCTTTTGTAAATTTGCCCATTGTAGAGTTTGAAAGTTCATCAACCTTTTTAAGTGCATCATTCGTTGCAGCTAATACTAAGTCTTGTAACATTTCGATATCTTCTGGATCTACAACTTCTTCTTTAATTTTCACTTCAAGAACTTGCTTATGACCATTTGCAATAACAGTAACCATTCCACCGCCAGCTGTACCTTCAACTGTTTTTTCGCCAAGCTCTTCTTGCGCCTTCGCCATGTCTTTTTGCATCTTTTGCATTTGTTTCATCATATTATTCATATTTCCCATTCCGCCACGCATCATAATTAATTCCTCCTCATTATTATTACTCTTTTATTTCAATAAGTTCTTGCCCTACTAATTTTACAGCCTCTTCTATAAGAGGATCTTCTTTTTGTTCTGGGCTTTCTTCAGAATCCCCGCCTTCGCGTTGTAAAAAGTCTTCACGAATTTTACCCCATTCACTTTTTGGGATAGCAATCATATTTAACCTTTTACTTAACAATTCAAAAAGAGTTTGTTCCAATGTATCCATCGCTTCTCGATTTTCACTAGCCATTTTACAATGAATCTCATATTGAAATGCTAACACATAGGTATCATCCGAAGCCGCAACTGGTTCACTATTTTCTAATAAAACAGCAAATGCTACTTTGTTATGTGACTTGAGCCTTCCTAATAATTCGCCCCATACAGCTTTTAACTGTTCTAAATCTTGACGCTTCGCTTGCTTTAACACTTCATTCACACGTCCAACAGGAATTTTCATACTCCCTGTTCGTACCGGTTTTGGTGTTGCCCGCGTCTCTCTTACTTCCTGCTGCACACCAGATGGCACGCCATTCTTTTTAACTTGCTCTAACTCTTTCTCCAACTGCTGCATCCTATTCATAATCGCTTGTAAACGATCTACGCCGTTTGCTTGCATCATAAACTGCTGACACAGTTGCACCATAACAACTTCCAAGAATATTCTTGGATGGTTTGTCCACTTCATCTCCTGTTGTCCCTTACTAAGGGTATGAATAATTTCATAGATTACTTCCGGTTGCATTTCTTCACTTAACGTACGGAATTGATCATCTACAATTACCCGTTCCAACATATGTTCTAATTGTGGTGAAGTTTGATATAAAAGCATATCACGATAGTAGTAAATGAAATCCTCCATAAAGCGAACTGGATCTTTCCCTTTACTCATCATCTCATCTATAATACGTAACGCTCTTGATACATCATTTTCACGTATACATTCTACCAGGTCACCCAAATATCGCTGAGATACAGATCCTGTTACAGCTAAAACATCTTCACTCGTCACCGTTTCATCACTATAAGAAATAGCTTGATCAATAAGACTGAGCGCATCACGCATACCACCTTCGGCGGCACGCGCTACGATTTGTAACGCTTCATCTTCTACTTGCGTACCTTCATTTGTCACGACCGTCGATAATCTCTCAACGATATCATTTACTGATATCTTTCGAAACTCAAAACGCTGACAACGCGAAATAATTGTAGCTGGAATTTTATGCGGTTCTGTTGTCGCCAGAATAAAAATAACATGTCCTGGCGGCTCTTCTAAAGTTTTCAAAAGCGCATTAAAGGCACCCATAGAAAGCATGTGAACTTCATCAATAATGTATACTTTATATCCTACAGCACTTGGAGCATATTTTACTTTATCTCTTATATCTCGAATTTCATCTACACCGTTATTTGAAGCCGCATCAATTTCTAATACATCTGAAATAGACCCTTGTGTAATTCCTAAACAAGAAGGACATTCATTACAAGGTTCAGCTACCGGGGCGTGTTCACAGTTAATTGCCTTTGCAAATACTTTTGCAATTGTCGTTTTCCCTGTTCCCCTCGGACCCGAAAACAAATAAGCATGTGAAGCTTTCTCTTGAAGAAGGGCATTTTGCAACGTTTTTGTCACGTGCTTTTGACCGACTACATCTTCGAATTTTTGCGGTCTCCATGTTCGGTATAACGCTTGGTATGACACGAAAATACGGCCTCCCTCAAAGGTTATTATCTTATTTATTATAACCCATTCTGTTTATAGATTCCAAAAGTTATTTTCCATACAAAAAACTCACCTTTATATAAAGGTGAGTTTTGTATACATATATAACTGCCGTGCACCTTCTGTCGATTACGTACCATAAGCGTTACTCAAGCAGTTAGCTCGGTTCAGGCACTCCTGCGGCACACGAGAAAACCCGCTTATTGCTGCTTCCTTCCGGACCTGACAAGGTTCACGGGGTCCCGTTGCGCAGGACCCAAACGTCAACACCACTTACTTAAGGCAGACCTTACAGCAACATAACCTCGAGAAGGGATTCAGCCTCGCTAGAGCGGATTGCGAGTATAGGGCACCGCTACCTCCCCGCTTAGCACGGCAAAGTTAAAACCAATATTCGGTTGCCTTGGATAAGGCATTATCAGTATAACTTGTTTTTTTACAAAATGCAAATACGTTAGTTACCATTACTTTTCTCTAGTTTTTTCACTTCTTTTCTTTTCTTACGAAGCTCCCTAAAAAAAATTGTTAACAACGTACCACATTCTTCTTCAAGTACACCAGGCACTACTTCACACTGATGATTAAAACGCTCATCAGTTAAAAGATTCATCAACGTACCTGCACATCCACCTTTCGGATCGCTCGCACCATATACAACCCGTTTTATACGCGATAAAACAATTCCCCCTGCACACATTGGGCAAGGTTCTAATGTTACATATAACGTTGCATCTTCTAAACGCCATGTCCCTAATTTTTTGCAAGCTTCATCAATAGCTAAGAGTTCGGCGTGAGCTATTGATCTCTGTTCAGTTTCTCTTAAGTTATGTGCGACACTAATCACTTCACCATCTAGCACAATTACAGCACCAATTGGTACCTCTTGTATCGCCTCCGCCTTCTTCGCTTCCTCTATTGCTAACTGCATAAAATATATATCTCGCTCCATAATATAGTCCTTTCACCAAAAATAAAATACACTTTTTCATTTC
The DNA here is from genome assembly GCF_038006145.1 of Bacillus sp. FSL H8-0492. Taxonomy (NCBI): domain Bacteria; kingdom Bacillati; phylum Bacillota; class Bacilli; order Caryophanales; family Bacillaceae; genus Bacillus; species Bacillus sp. FSL H8-0492. Next base: position 24,097 of record NZ_JBBOUP010000001.1, on the reverse strand, counting down.
TTGCAGGTGGGATAACTTTTACAAATTCAATCCAACCTAAAGAAGAAAGAGAGGGAATTACATATGAAAAATACTGCCTTACTCATTATCGATATGATTAATGATTTTCAATTCTCCCACGGACCCATCCTGGCACAGAAATGTGAAATTATAAAGAACCCCATTTTACAATTAAAGGACACCATGAAGTCATTAGGCTATCCAATAATTTATATCAATGATCACTATCAACTTTGGAGATCTGATATTGATCAACTTATCACCCATTGTACAAATGAGTATAGTAAAAATATTATCGAGGCCATTGCTCCGCATACTGACGATTACATTTTTATTAAACCACATTACTCTGCTTTTTATGAAACACCTTTGAATTCTTTATTAGGTTATTTAAAAATCGAAAATCTCATTTTAACAGGAATTGCCGGGAACATATGCATCCTTTTTACAGCTAATGATGCCCATATGAGAAATTATACACTTTATGTACCACGGGATTGCATCGCTTCTAATAACGAGCAAGATAATGAACATGCTTTAAAAATAATGGAAGCCACATTAAAGGCAAATATTGTACCGTCATCCCAAATAAAATTTAATTAATACATATCTGTTTTCTAACTTTTTATATCAAATTAGTCCGCTCGCTCCCCTCTTGTGCTACAATAATTCTGTTTTGTGTTTTTAGTAGTCACGGTAAATCACTGATTGAAAGGAGGAAACAGCGTGACCGGAGTACCATTTATCACGGTTGAAGGACCAATTGGTGTTGGAAAAACTTCACTTGCGAAGGAACTTTCAACTCACATGCAACTCCACTTACTAAAAGAGATTGTTGATGAAAATCCTTTTTTAGGAAAATTCTACGAAGACATCGACGAATGGAGTTTTCAAACAGAGATGTTCTTTCTTTGTAATAGATACAAACAACTAGAGGATATTAACATAAAGTATTTGAATCAAAGAAAGCCTGTAGTAGCAGATTATCATATATTTAAAAATTTAATTTTTGCATCCCGTACATTAAAAGATTCTCAATATGACAAGTACATGCAAATTTATCGCATTCTTACGCAAGATATGCCTGTGCCAAATGTCATCGTTTATTTAACAGCGAGCCTAGAAACATTACAAAAACGAATTGCCATGCGCGGAAGAGAATTCGAAAAAAATATGGATCCAAATTACTTGCTACAGCTTACAAAAGATTACGAAACAGCAATGGATGCTTTTAAAAAGGACCATCCAGATATTCCAGTATTGAAATTTAATGGAGACGATATGGATTTTGTAAGAAATCCTGATGATTTAAATGTCATCTTATCAGCTCTTCAAAATACTCTCTTGAAGGAGTCGAAATAACAATGAATTTAAGGCAAAAATATGATATACCAAATGATGCAGTTATCACTATTGCTGGAACAGTAGGTGTCGGTAAATCAACTATGACAACTGCATTGGCTAACGCTTTAGGTTATCGTACATCTTTTGAAAAAGTAGATTCCAATCCATATTTGGACAAGTTCTATGCTGATTTCACACGCTGGAGCTTTCACTTACAAGTGTACTTTTTAGCAGAACGATTTAAAGAACAAAAAAGAATTTTCGAATATGGTGGCGGTTTTGTTCAAGACCGTTCTATATATGAGGACACTGGTATTTTCGCAAAAATGCATTACGAAAAGGGTGCAATGACTGAAACTGATTATGAGACATACAAAGGGTTATTTGATGCTATGGTCATGACTCCTTACTTCCCTCATCCAGACTTATTAATTTACCTAGAAGGTTCTTTTGATGATATTGTCGATCGTATTCAAGAACGAGGACGTCCCATGGAGCAGCAAACACCAATTGAATATTGGAAAGAGATGCATGGACGTTACGATAACTGGATTAATAACTTTAATTCATGCCCTGTTTTACGATTAAACATTAATGAATACGATATTTTAAAAGATGGCGATTCAATCGAACCAATCATTAAAAAAATTGGTCATTTTTTAAAACAAACACGTAAACTTGTAAAATAAAAAACCCGTGCATATGCACGGGTTTTCCTATGAAATTACTTTTTCTTTTTTGTCGGAGCAATAATTTCACTCTCTGGCTTTCCAGCATTAATACGCTGACGAACAGTACTCGTACTAATATCATATGTTTCAGCAATCTCTTTAACAGTCAATTCTTTCCCATTAATTACTGCTGTTAGTAATTTCCCTGTACGTTTTGGAGTTACTTCTTTTTGCACAGCTGGTTTTTCAGCTTCTTTTGGTACCTCTACTTTTTTTGCAACCTGTTTTACATCACAAGTGCAACCACAAAGTTTACGGAATGTATCATCACTTATAATGCGCGACACATTTGCACCACTGTTTAAAATTCTATTGTTCTTACAGACAGGACATTGTACATAATATAAAGTTTTTCCATCTAAAGGAAACGTTTGTATAATAAGATCCATGTTAACTCCTTTCATATCTATGAAGATAATCATCGGAATATGAGTGTGTAATAAGGACACTATATCCTTACATCATACTTTATGATTGGTTTTAAAATAAAAACTCGTTACGTGTTGGTAACGAGTTCTCCAATCTCCACTTATATGCGCTGTTGTCAATTATATCTGGAGGAGGTAGAGGGATTCGAACCCCCGCGCGACTCTCGCCGCCTGTCGGTTTTCAAGACCGATCCCTTCAGCCAGACTTGGGTATACCTCCATATTGACATCAAATATAATATCAAAAGAAAAACAGTTAGTCAACCCCACTATAATAAATTATGAGGAAAGGGAAATTTTACTTCCCCTCTCCTTTATGACACTGCTGACAACGTCCATAATTACCAATCACTCATACCGATGAATGTTTTAACTTATTTAATAACTGTTTTTCCTCCCATATAAGGGCGAAGAACTTCTGGAATTATAATTGTACCATCTTCTTGTTGGTAGTTCTCTAAAATAGCTGCCACTGTACGGCCAATTGCAAGACCAGATCCATTTAGTGTATGAACATGTTCCGGTTTACCATTTGGCTCACGACGGAAACGGATATTCGCGCGTCTCGCTTGGAATGCCTCAAAATTACTACAAGAAGAAATTTCACGATATGTACCATAGCTTGGAATCCATACTTCAATATCGTATTTCTTCGCTGCTGTAAATCCTAAATCTCCTGTACACATGCTCATAACGCGATATGGCAACTCTAATAATTGTAACACGCGCTCTGCATCATTTGTTAATTTTTCTAACTCTTCGTAAGAATCTTCTGGTTTCACGAACTTCACAAGTTCAACTTTATTAAATTGGTGTTGGCGAATTAAACCACGTGTATCACGACCAGCTGAACCTGCTTCAGAACGGAAGCATGAGCTAAACGCAGCATATCGTATCGGCAATTGCTCTTTACTCACAATCTCATCACGATGCATATTCGTTACAGGTACTTCAGCTGTTGGGATTAGGAAATAATCTTCACTTTCAATACGGAATGCATCTTCTTCAAACTTCGGAAGTTGTCCTGTTCCTGTCATACTTGCACGGTTTACCATATAAGGAGGCAATACTTCCTCATATCCATGCTCATCAGTATGAAGGTCAAGCATAAAGCTAATCAAAGCACGTTCTAATCTTGCACCAGCACCTTTGTAAAATACAAATCGGCTTCCTGTTACTTTCCCAGCACGTTCAAAATCTAAAATCCCTAAATCAGTAGCAAGGTCCCAATGTGGTTTTGGCTCATAAGTAAATTCTTTCACTTCTCCCCAAGTACGTGCTACTACGTTATCATCCTCTGTTTCACCTATTGGGGCAGATTCATGAGGGATATTTGGGATAGATAGCATTAATCTTTCTAAATCTTCTTCAACTGTACGAAGCTCATTATCAAGATCTTTTACTTTTTCCCCAACTTCACGCATTTCTAGAATTAGAGCTTCCGCATCTTTCTTTTCACGCTTTAATACTGAAATTTGTTGAGATACTTCGTTACGTTTACTTTTTAGTTCTTCTGTTTGAACAAGTAGCTCTCTTCTTCTCGTATCAAGTTCTTCAAAGCGACCAAAATCCGTTAAATCTTCGCCTCTATGCTGTAATTTTGCTTTTACTTCTTCAAAATTCGTACGTAAAAATTTAATATCAAGCATTATATACTCCTCCTTTTATTTTATAAAACACAAAAAACTCCCGTCCCTATACAAAGGGACGGGAGTTAACCCGCGTTGCCACCCTAGTTGAAAGCATTACCGCTTTCCTCTCAAGTAGAAATAACGGCTCTTCACCGGGAATGTTTACTAATCAAAAGATATTCCACATTCCATTCCAGGATGGATTCACAAACTGTTTCTATCGATTTCCACCAACCATCGACTCTCTATAAGAAACAACATTTGTTACTACTTCCTATCAACACGCTTATTTTATAAAATTGTTATCATCAATTTACTATAATCTTATACAAGTTGCAAGTTACTTATACAACTTTTTTCATTTTCGCTTCTTTTACCATTTCTACAAAGTATGCTGTTACACGATGATCATCCGTTAATTCCGGATGGAAAGAAGCAGCTAAAAACGGCCCTTGCCTTACCGCTACCATTCGCTCGCCATGCATAGAAAGTACTTCAACATCATCAGCTACATTTACAACATACGGAGCACGGATAAATACACCAACAAAGTCTTCTCCCACACCTTTAATTGAAAGTGCAGCTTCAAAACTATCTTTTTGGCGTCCGAACGCATTGCGCTCAACCGTAATATCCATAGCACCAATATGTGCTTCTTCATAGCCAATAAGTGTTTTCGCAAGAAGAATCATTCCTGCACATGTACCAAACATTGGTTTACCAGACTTCGTAAATGTACGAAGAGGCTCCATGAAAGCATACTTATCAATAAGACGGCGCATTGTTGTACTTTCACCGCCTGGTAAAATAAGACCATCAATCTCTTCAAGTTGCTCTATACGCTTTACAACAACAGCTTCTGCACCACTTGCCTCAACTGATTTTACATGCTCACGAACTGCACCTTGAAGACCTAGTACACCGATTTTCACCATTTTAAAGATCTCCTTTAATTACCATCCACGCTCTTGCATGCGTTGTTCTGGTAATAATGTTGAAATTTCGATACCTTTCATTGCATTACCTAATCCTTTAGAAAGGCTTGCAATTAGTTCGTAATCTTCATAATGAGTCGTTGCTTCAACGATTGCACGTGCAAATTTCTCTGGGTTCTCTGATTTGAAGATACCAGATCCAACAAATACACCATCAGCACCAAGTTGCATCATTAACGCTGCATCTGCTGGTGTTGCCACACCACCTGCTGCAAAGTTTACAACTGGCAGGCGACCAAGGCGTTTAATTTCAAGTAGTACTTCATAAGGAGCACCAGTATTTTTTGCATATGTCATTAACTCATCTTCACGTAGATTTGCAACTTGACGGATTTCTGCATTGACTTGGCGCATATGACGCACTGCCTCTACAATGTTTCCTGTTCCAGGCTCACCTTTTGTACGAAGCATAGCTGCACCTTCTGCAATACGACGTGCAGCTTCTCCGATATCGCGGCAACCACATACAAACGGAACTGTGTAATCACGTTTATTTAAATGGTATACTTCATCAGCAGGAGTCAATACTTCACTCTCATCGATATAGTCTACCCCTAATGATTCTAATACACGTGCTTCTACAAGGTGACCGATACGACATTTTGCCATAACCGGAATTGATACAGCACCCATAACTTCTTCAACAATTGTTGGATCTGCCATACGAGAAACGCCACCTGCTGCACGAATATCTGCAGGTACACGCTCTAATGCCATAACAGCAACTGCGCCTGCCTCTTCTGCAATCCTTGCTTGCTCAGCGTTAACTACGTCCATAATAACGCCGCCTTTTTGCATTTCTGCCATTCCACGTTTTACACGTTCTGTCCCTGTTACATTTGTCATGTACAAAAACCCCCCTAGGTGAATTGCTTTCCCCGTTAAAGAAGAAAATTAAGAATACTCTTACATTCTACCACTAACTATCTGATGCTTGTCTACTACTTTTTCATAAAGTCGGTATGAAAAATAGGAATAAGAAAAAGCTCCTACAATGAGGAGCTTTTAAAACCAACCTTTTACTGTATCAATAGCACCATTCCACATACCACTAAAGAAAGAACCAATTCCGCGCATAGAACGTGTAAACCAGCCTGCCTCTTCTACTTCAGATTTTGTTACAAGGTCTACTTGTAATGATTTTCCTGATAAAAATCCAGGATCATTACTATCTTTAGACGTTACAACCATTTGTCCAAGTGCAACTCCCTTTTTCAGAGGTGCTTCTTGTCCCTTATTTCCTTCTTTAAATTCTGTTTTATAAACGTCTTTACTTCCCTTTGGCACCGGAAGTGAAACAGCTTGCTTCGTTTGAACTGCTACATCTTTATCTTTCGCATTTTCAACTCTTACTGTTTCTTTTCCTTTGACCGAAGAACCTTTTTCATACATTTTCTTCATTTCAAAGTTAGCAAAGCCATAATCATATAATTTCTTCGTCTCATCGAAACGCGCTGTATGAGAACTTGTTTTAATAACTACAGAAATAAAACGCATACCGTTTCGTTCAACAGTACCAGTGAAGCAGTCCCCTGCTTCTGGAGTTGATCCTGTTTTTAGACCATCTACTCCGTCATATTCTTTAACTAAACCTTTTAACATCCAGTTCCAGTTCGACATCCCAAATTTCTCTTTTTCTGGACGGAAAACTTTTTTCGGGATTTTTGCTGTATCTAACACTTTTGGATAATCTTTAATTAAATGTTGCGCTAAAGTTGCAACATCCTTCGCAGACATTTTATTTTCTTCATCCGGTGTTGTACCTTCAGGATGCATCCCTTTTAAATCTTTGTTCGTTAAACCCGTAGAATTAACAAATTTATAATTTTTCAATCCTAGTTCTTTCGCTTTATCATTCATCATTTTTACGAAATCTACTTCTTTACCTGCAATTGCTTCTGCTAACGCAATTGTTGCACCATTTGCAGAAAAGATTGCCATTGCCTCGTATAACTCTTTTACTGTATACAGGCCACCATTTTCTAATGCAACATTTGATAATGAAGCATCTTGCGAAATCTTATATGCATATTCAGAAACCTTAATTTTTTGATCCCACTTAAGTTTTCCTTTATCCACTGCTTCATGAACTAAATATTCACTCATCATCTTTGTCATACTAGCAATCGATAATAATTCATCTGCATTCTTTTGATATACAATTTTTCCAGAATTCGCTTCAACTAAAATCGCTGCACCTGCTTCAATGTTTAAAGCAGCTCCTGTTTCCGCTGATGCATTGCTATATGGTGCAAACATGCCAAAAGCTAGTGTAAGCACTGTTACCAACGCAATGAATCTTTTGCAAAACATACCTTTCACTTTTGCTACCCCCAATATCTATGTACTCACATAACCGTTATTCTAACATAATCAAAAAAAAATAGACAGAGATATCAAATCTCCGTCTATTTACATATAAGACATTATAATGAGTAGTTTGGAGCCTCTTTTGTAATCTGTACGTGATGAGGGTGGCTTTCACGTAAACCAGCACCCGACATACGAATGAACTGCGCATTCTCACGTAAGAATTCTAAATCCTGTGCTCCGCAGTATCCCATACCTGCACGTAATCCACCAACTAATTGATGAACTGTATCTGCTAAAGGTCCTTTATATGGTACTCGTCCTTCAATACCTTCTGGAACAAGTTTTTTGTTTCCTTCTTGGAAGTAGCGATCTTTACTTCCTTTTTCCATTGCTCCAACAGAACCCATACCACGATATACTTTAAATTGACGACCCTGGTAAATTTCAGTTTCTCCAGGGCTTTCAGCTACACCAGCGAACATACTACCTAGCATAACAACGTGTGCTCCTGCTGCTAAAGCTTTAACCATATCACCAGAGTACTTAACACCGCCATCAGCAATAACTGGAATACCGTGTTTACGAGCTTCTGTTGCACAATCATAAACTGCTGTTAATTGTGGTACACCAACACCAGCTACAACACGCGTTGTACAAATAGAACCTGGTCCAATACCAACTTTAACTACGTTTGCACCAGCCTCAATTAATGCTTTCGTTGCTTCAGCTGTAGCAACATTTCCAGCGATAATATTTAGTGATGGATATTTCGCACGAACTTCTTTTACTTTTTCAATAACACCTTTAGAATGCCCATGAGCTGTATCAAGTACAATTGCATCTACGCTAGCTTTTACTAATGCATCGATACGAAGCATAGCATCAGCCGTTACACCAACAGCTGCTCCAACTAATAAGCGTCCTTGCTTATCTTTAGCAGAGTTTGGGAATTCAATTACTTTTTCAATATCTTTTATTGTAATAAGCCCTTGTAATACACCGTTATTATCAACAAGAGGGAGCTTTTCAATTTTATACTTTTGTAGGATTTTTTCAGCTTCTTCCAGTGTAGTACCAACTGGAGCTGTAATTAACTGTTCTTTTGTCATTACGTCAGAAATTTTGATTGAGTAGTCTTGGATGAAACGCATATCACGGTTTGTAATAATACCAACTAATTTTCGCTCATCTAAATTATTTACAACTGGTACACCTGAGATACGATATTTTCCCATAAGATGTTCTGCATCATATACTTGATGTTCTGGAGTTAAGAAGAAAGGATCTGAAATAACGCCGCTTTCAGAGCGCTTTACTTTATCAACTTGCTCTGCTTGTTGCTCAATAGACATATTCTTATGAATAATTCCTAAACCGCCTTGGCGAGCCATTGCAATAGCCATGTCAGCTTCTGTTACTGTATCCATTCCTGCACTAATTAACGGGATGTTTAGCTGTAAGCTTTCAGATAAAACTGTTTTAACACTTACTTCTCTTGGTAATATATCTGACCTCGCTGGTACAAGTAATACATCATCAAAAGTCAAACCTTCTTTAACAAATTTAGATTCCCACATAATTGTTCCCCCCATGATACCAGAAATTATTATTAGTAGCTTATCAATTGGTTAAAATACTGTCAAGGACGTATATATATGTTAGAATTTTTAGACAATAAAAGGAGCGTAATATATGCATCAAACACATTGTACTTGGCAGCAATTAAGTTTCTTTTTTTCATCTCAAAATGTACAACGTTATCTTGCCCGTTGTTATGAAAAATCCTCCATACAAGATGCTGAAAAAAAAAGTTTTGAAAACTGTTATCCCTTTATTTACTACTTAGAACACGGGAAAAATTATTATGAATTATATAAGGTGGCCCCCTTTTCGATTCAGCCAATGTTGTTATTTTATGGAATTAGCCAACTGTTTAAAGCTTGCTTGTTAACTATTGATCCTAACTACCCAGAATCAACTACTGTTTTAGCTCATGGCGTTACGACTCGTAAACGGAAAAAACAGGGGTATCAATTTTTAGAAGATGAGGTGAAAATACAGAAAAACGGATTGTTTACTCACGTTGCAGAACAACTGTTTCACATGAAACACTTAGAAGCGGAGAAGTTTAATATGTTAGAGCTAATGGGGAATATTCCTGAATTACAAAATTTGTTGCGCTATAGTCAAAAAGTATCAACTTTATATAAGATCGATTCAACAAATAAAAATGAGCTCTCCTTTTCAGTCAATATATTAGATCGACTACATATGACTAAAGAGCGATTTTCTCGTTACATCGAAACAACTTGTAAGCATTTATCAATACAACACGTACCTGAGAAAAACAATGAATTAAATGTGTTTTTTTCAGCACCTATTCAATCATGGAATCCTATGTATAGCACACCTTTATACTATGAGCATCTTACTGACACTTATTATTTACCACTTACGACTGACCCTAGAAACTCTAAGCCAGTGTTGCCTGAGCTCCTTGTTCATTATTTATTGCTCTATAATTTAAGTATGATTTCTAGGTACGAAACAGATTGGTGGTATGACTTACTTGGAAGCTATGGATCTGAAGATTATCCGTTTATTTATCAATTTCTCAATATTTCTGCTCAAAAAATCCCTTACTATATTTCAGCATTTTTACTAACGGAATCCAACCTATTTCATGGGAAATAAAAAAACACGAGTCAAATGACTCGTGTTTTTATCTTGCTTGGCGACGTCCTACTCTCACAGGGACAAGGTCCCAACTACCATCGGCGCTAGAGAGCTTAACTTCCGTGTTCGGTATGGGAACGGGTGTGACCTCTCTGCCATCATCACCAAACTATGAAGGTATATTCCTTCAAAACTAGATAACATTTGCTTCATATTATATGGTTAAGTCCTCGATCTATTAGTATTCGTCAGCTCCACATGTCACCATGCTTCCACCTCGAACCTATCAACCTGATCATCTTTCAGGGATCTTACTAGCTTACGCTATGGGAAATCTCATCTTGAGGGGGGCTTCATGCTTAGATGCTTTCAGCACTTATCCCTTCCGCACATAGCTACCCAGCTATGCCCTTGGCAGAACAACTGGTACACCAGCGGTGCGTCCATCCCGGTCCTCTCGTACTAAGGACAGCTCCTCTCAAATTTCCTGCGCCCACGACGGATAGGGACCGAACTGTCTCACGACGTTCTGAACCCAGCTCGCGTACCGCTTTAATGGGCGAACAGCCCAACCCTTGGGACCGACTACAGCCCCAGGATGCGATGAGCCGACATCGAGGTGCCAAACCTCCCCGTCGATGTGGACTCTTGGGGGAGATAAGCCTGTTATCCCCGGGGTAGCTTTTATCCGTTGAGCGATGGCCCTTCCATGCGGAACCACCGGATCACTAAGCCCGACTTTCGTCCCTGCTCGACTTGTAGGTCTCGCAGTCAAGCTCCCTTATGCCTTTGCACTCTACGAATGATTTCCAACCATTCTGAGGGAACCTTTGGGCGCCTCCGTTACACTTTAGGAGGCGACCGCCCCAGTCAAACTGCCCACCTGACACTGTCTCCCGGGTCGATAAGACCCGTAGGTTAGAATTTCAATACAGTCAGGGCGGTATCCCACCAGCGCCTCCACCGAAGCTAGCGCTCCGGTTTCAATGGCTCCCGCCTATCCTGTACAAACTGTACCAAAATTCAATATCAGGCTACAGTAAAGCTCCACGGGGTCTTTCCGTCCTGTCGCGGGTAACCTGCATCTTCACAGGTACTATAATTTCACCGAGTCTCTGGTTGAGACAGTGCCCAAATCGTTACACCTTTCGTGCGGGTCGGAACTTACCCGACAAGGAATTTCGCTACCTTAGGACCGTTATAGTTACGGCCGCCGTTTACTGGGGCTTCAGTTCAGAGCTTCGCTTACGCTAACCCCTCTCCTTAACCTTCCAGCACCGGGCAGGTGTCAGCCCCTATACTTCGCCTTACGGCTTCGCAGAGACCTGTGTTTTTGCTAAACAGTCGCTTGGGCCTATTCACTGCGGCTTTCCGTTAAGAAAGCACCCCTTCTCCCGAAGTTACGGGGTCATTTTGCCGAGTTCCTTAACCAGAGTTCTCTCGCACACCTTAGGATTCTCTCCTCGCCTACCTGTGTCG
>NZ_JBBOUP010000001.1:0-7500 GCF_038006145.1 Bacillus sp. FSL H8-0492 | reverse complement strand
GTTAAACGTTGCAAACGCATATCTAAAATCGCTTGCGCTTGTTTCTCACTTAAGCCGAAACGTTCCATTAAACCTTGTTTTGCAATATCAGCTGTTTTTGAACTACGGATTAAAGTAATAACTTCATCAAGATGATCTAAAGCAATTCGTAAGCCTTCTAAAATATGAGCACGCGCTTCTGCTTTCTCTAATTCATAAGCAGTACGTCTACGAATCACTACCTTTTGATGCTCTAAATAATAATATAGATTTTGTTTTAAATTTAAGACTTGTGGCTCTCCATTTACAAGAGACAACATATTAATACCGAAACTTGTTTGGAGTGCTGTATGTTTATATAGATTATTTAATAGTACATTGGCATTGGCATCACGACGTACTTCCATAACAATACGCATACCATTTCGATCTGATTCATCACGTAAATCTGTAATACCTTCAATTTTCTTATCACGAACTAGTTCTGCGATCTTTTCAATTAATCGCGCCTTATTAACTTGATAAGGTAGTTCTGTTACGATAATAGTTTGTTTACCATTTGCTCTCTCTTCAATTTCAACTTTAGCACGAAGTATAATAGAACCGCGACCTGTTTCGTAAGCTCTTCGAATTCCACTTCGCCCTAAGATTAAACCTGAAGTTGGGAAGTCTGGTCCAGGAATATATTCCATTAATTCCGCGATAGTGATATCAGGGTTATGACTTAATGCCAACACACCATCAATTACTTCTCCAAGTTGATGCGGTGGAATGTTTGTTGCCATACCAACCGCAATACCCGTCGTACCATTGACTAATAAGTTAGGGAAACGCGCTGGTAATACAACTGGCTCTCTTTCAGAACCATCGTAGTTATCTTGATAATCAATTGTATTCTTTGTAATATCGCGTATTAATTCCATAGAAATCTTAGACATTCTTGCTTCTGTATAACGCATTGCTGCCGCTGAATCTCCATCAACAGAACCGAAATTACCATGTCCATCAACAAGCATGTAACGTTGACTAAAATCTTGTGCCATACGTACCATTGTTTCATAAACAGCTGAATCACCGTGCGGGTGATACTTACCAATTACTTCGCCGACAATACGCGCCGACTTCTTATATGCTTTATCAGCTGTAATTCCTAAATCATTCATCGCATATAAAACCCTACGATGAACTGGTTTTAATCCATCACGAACATCTGGTAATGCACGAGACACGATAACACTCATTGCGTAATCTAAAAATGAGGTACGCATTTCATGACTAATATTAATTTCTCGAATTCGTGCTTGTTGTTGATTGTCTGACATCAACGAGCACCTCCTCTTACATTTCCGTTACACATACATTGATTTATATGTAGAAGACAGGAATACTTAGATTCCTGTCATTACTCACTTAAATATCAAGGTTTTTCACGTATTTTGCATTTTCTTGGATAAAGTTACGACGCGGCTCTACTTTATCACCCATCAAAATTTCAAATGTTTCATCCGCTTCAATTGCATCTTGAAGGGAAACTTGAAGTAACGAACGTACTTCTGGATCCATTGTCGTCTCCCACAGCTGAGTTGGATTCATTTCCCCTAGACCTTTATAACGCTGAATCCCAGGCTTAGGTTGAGCTGGTAATTCAGCTAGTATTTTTTCAAGTTCTTTATTGTTATAAGCATATTGAATTTTTTTACCTTGTTGTACTTTAAACAACGGTGGCTGTGCGATATATATATATCCACACTCAATGATTTGACGCATATAACGATAGAAGAACGTTAATAATAGGGTACGAATATGTGCACCATCAACATCGGCATCTGTCATAATAATAACTTTATGATAGCGAGCTTTTTCAATAGCAAAATCCCCACCAATATTTGTACCGATTGCTGTAATAATTGTACGAACTTCATCATTTGATAAAATCTTATCTAAACGTGCCTTTTCAACGTTAATAATTTTACCCTTCAGTGGTAAAATCGCTTGAAAATGACGATCGCGCCCTTGTTTTGCAGATCCGCCCGCAGAGTCACCCTCCACGATATAAATTTCGCTAATTGCTGGATCTTTAGAAGAACAATCAGCTAGCTTCCCTGGTAAACTTGAAACTTCTAGAGCACTCTTTCGGCGCGTTAGTTCACGAGCCTTTTTAGCCGCTACACGTGCACGCGCTGCCATAGTCCCTTTATCTATAATTTTACGTGCAACATTGGGATTTTCTAGTAAGAACTTTTCAAACGCCTCTGAGAATACAGACTCTGTAATCGTTCTCGCTTCACTATTCCCAAGTTTCGTCTTTGTTTGTCCTTCAAATTGTGGATTTGGATGCTTAATTGACACGATTGCTGTTAAGCCTTCACGAACATCTTCACCAGTTAAATTACTATCCGCATCTTTTAAAATATTATTTTTACGACCATAATCGTTAATTACACGTGTTAGAGCAGTCTTAAAACCTACCTCATGTGTACCGCCTTCATACGTATGAATGTTATTTGTAAATGAATAAATATGATTTGTATAGCCTTCGTTATATTGAAGAGCAACTTCAACCTGAATCCCATCTTTTGAACCATCAACATATACAGGTTCTTCATGAATCGGTTGTTTTGAACGATTTAAATGTTCAACATATGATTTAATTCCACCTTCATAATGGAATTCTTTCTTTTGCTTATGTTCACGCTTATCTTCAATTGTTAATTTAATATTACGATTTAAAAACGCCAACTCACGCATACGAGTCGCTAATGTATCAAATTCGTATTCTGTCGTCTCTGTAAAAATTTCTGAATCTGGCTTAAAGCGTGTGATCGTTCCTGTACGATCAGTTTCACCTATTACTTTTAAATCTGCAGCCGGGACCCCACGTTCATATTTTTGATAGTGTATTTTTCCATCTCGATGTACAAATACCTCTAATTCTGTTGATAAAGCATTTACAACAGATGCACCTACACCATGCAAACCACCAGAAACTTTATAACCACCACCGCCAAATTTACCACCGGCATGGAGTACCGTCATAATAACTTCTACAGCAGGACGTCCCATTTTTTCTTGTATACCAACAGGGATACCACGACCATCATCTGTTACAACAATACTATTATCTTCTTCAATACTGACATTAATTTCATCACAATATCCTGCTAAAGCTTCATCAATACTGTTATCAACAATTTCCCACACGAGGTGATGAAGACCTTTTCCACTTGTAGAACCAATATACATACCAGGACGCTTTCGAACTGCCTCCAGTCCTTCTAACACCTGAATCTGACTTTCATCATATGCATTTTCCTGCATTTGCTTTTGTTCCATTGACACAAAGATCACCTACTTTTCCATTTAAACAGAAATTATTTTCTGTCTATTTCACAATCTACCGTGCCGTTCGTTACATGAATTGTTTTCGCTTCTTTCAATGTTTCGTGTTCAATTCCCTCGACACTCGTCGTTGTTACAAAGGTTTGTACTTTTCCTTGAATTGTATTTAGCAGATGCGATTGACGATAATCATCTAATTCTGATAACACATCATCTAGTAAAAGAATTGGATATTCCTTAACCTCTGAGTATATCAATTCAATTTCAGCCAATTTTAGGGATAGTGCGGTTGTTCGTTGTTGTCCTTGTGAACCAAAGACTTGAACATTTTTACTATTAACGAAGAATTGTAAATCATCACGATGAGGACCAAGTAAAGTTGTACCCCGAAAAATTTCACGTTGTTTCACAGATTGAAAACTTTCATAGTATACTTCCTTTATTTTCGACAAATCCATTGATTCTGATACATCTACACTTGGTTTATAAACGATTTCTAACTCCTCTAATCCCCTGCTAATTCCGCGATGAATTGGAGCAGCCCATTCTTGTAGTAAATGCAAAAACTCAAAACGTTTTCGCAAAATTTTTGCACCATGCTCAATAAGTTGAAGTGTAAATACATCCAACATCGTTTCCTCATTTTTACTATTCCCTTGCATCTTCTTAAGTAAATGATTTCGTTGCGTGAGTACCTTTTGATATTGACTTAATTCATACAAATAGACCGGAGCTATTTGTCCAAGTTCCATATCCAAAAAGCGTCTTCGTACTTGAGGGCTTCCTTTTACAAGATTTAAATCTTCTGGGGCAAACATAACAACATTCATTTCACCAATATACTGGCTCAATTTTTGTTGTTCTAACTGATTTAACTTTGCCTTCTTACCTTTTTTTGAAATATTTAATTCTAAGGATACTGAACTATTTCGCCTTTGTAATCTACCTTTTATATTACCATAATCCTCATCCCAACGAATGAGTTCACGATCGTTCGAAGTTCTATGAGATTTCGCCATCGCCAATACATAAATAGCTTCCATCAGATTCGTTTTCCCTTGCGCATTTTCACCAATAATTACATTGACTTTATCCTCAAAGGAAAGCTCTAAATGCTCATAATTGCGATAGTTTTTTAATTGTATTTCTGTAATAAACAAAGGGATCCCCCTTTATGCCTGAACTTGGAAAGTTCCGCTTCCCGGAATTTCAACAATATCATTTGCATATAACTTTCGGCCTCTTCTATTTTCAAGTTCTTGATTTACGTATACTTCATATTCTTGTAAGAACCATTTCACAGCGCCACCTGTATCAATTACATCAGCTAACTTTAAAAATTGTCCTAGTGTAATGTATTCTGTTGAAATCTTAATAAGTTTCATAAAATCGCTCACTTTCTGAAAGTGTTCATTCTTTCATTGTACTAAATAAACTAGCATTAGGAAAGTAATACCCCACAAATCAAATAAGGGTCACTAGTACCTTTACACTAGCAACCCTTAATCCTTACTTAGTAAGTACGGACTGGTAAAATTAATTGGATAATGGAATCATCATTTACTGTGCGAATTAAAAACGGTCTCATCGCTCCAGTAAAACTAACTTTAATTTCTGTACTATCTAAAGCCTTTAATGCGTCCATCATATATTTTGCACTAAAAGATATTTTTAATTCTTCCCCATCTACATTTTCACATTGAACCTCTTCTACTACTTTTCCGATTTCTGGTGCATTCGAAGAAATCTCTAACATCTGTTGTTCTAATGTCGATAATTTAACAACGTTGTTACGACCATCTCTTGCTAACAGCGACGCACGATCAATCGCTTGTAAAAATTCTTTTGTATTTACAAATATATCAGTTTTACTTTCAGCTGGAATTAACCGCGTTGTATCTGGATAATTTCCTTCTAATAATCTTGAGAAGAATAATAAATGTTTTGTACGGAATAATACTTGATACTCCGTAATAACGATATCTACCATTTCTTCAGATTCATCTAGAATTTTACTTAATTCACTTAAGCTCTTACCAGGAATAACGACATTCGCTTGAAATTCATCGGCAATATTATACCCTTCGATTTTTGCTTTACGAAGTGCTAGTCTGTGACTATCTGTTGCAATGCAAGTTAGCTCGCTGTTATATACCTTCCAGTTTACACCTGTCAAGATCGGTCTTGTTTCAGAACTTGAAACTGCAAATACTGTTTGACGAATCATGTGCTTTAGTAAATCTGTTGGAATCTTAAATACATGATGTTCTTCGATTTGTGGTAATAACGGATATTCAGCAGCATCTAAACCATTTAAGTTAAACTCTGATTTTCCAGATTTTATTTTTGTCATAAAATGATTTTCCACAGAAATTTCGACAGTTTCTTTAGGTAATTTTTTTACGATCTCACTAAAATATTTTGCTTGTAAAATAATACTTCCTGATTGTTCAATTTCCACAATTTCTTTTCCAGCATCTTCGACTGGGATAAATGATTCGATAGAGATGTCTGCATCACTACCTGTTAACGTAACTCCTTCTTCAGTTGCTACAACTTTAATCCCTGTAAGAATTGGAATTGTTGTACGAGAAGAAACTGCCTTCATTACATCTTGTACACTTCTTACAAGATAGTCTTTTTGTATTGTAAAACGCATAACGAAAAACCTCCGGTAAGTATAAGATTTTATTTATTTAATAAAGATAAAAAAATAGTAGTAATAGTAATAGGGCTTGTGGATATGTGGATAACCCTGTTTAAAGATGTAAAAACAGTCTATCTACATGTGGATAGACTGTGCGTAAAATAAGCTAAGTTATTCACACTATTCAGCTACTACTATTTTAAAATATCCTTAACTTCTTCAACGTGTTTTTGTAATTGAGTATCCGTTTTTAATAGCTTCGAAATTTTTTCGTGAGCATGGATTACTGTTGTATGATCGCGGCCACCAAATTCTTCACCTATTTTTGGCAAAGATGAGTCAGTAAGTTCACGTGATAAATACATCGCAATTTGGCGAGGGAATGCAACGGATTTTGTCCGTTTTTTTGCTTTGAAATCTTCTAATTTTACTTGATAGACGCCCCCAACAGCCTTTTGAATATCAGAAATAGAAATAATTCTAGGTATAGAGTTTGGAATAATATTTTTAAGCGCTTCAGCCGCTAAATCAGCATTCATATCTTTATTAATTAAAGATGAATAAGCTACAACTCGAATAAGTGCACCCTCTAGTTCGCGAATATTTGAATCGATTTGATTTGCGATATAAAGCATAACTTCATTTGGTATATCAAGACCTTCTGCTTTTGCTTTTTTACGTAAAATTGCGATTCTAGTTTCTAAATCTGGTGGCGTAATGTCCGTAATTAACCCCCATTCAAAGCGAGAACGAAGGCGATCTTCTAAAGTTGGGATTTCTTTTGGTGGTCTATCGCTTGAAATCACAATTTGTTTACTTTCTTCATGTAACGCATTAAATGTATGGAAAAACTCTTCCTGTGTTTGTTCTTTTCCAGCAAGAAATTGAATATCATCTATCAATAAGACATCTACATTACGATATTTATTACGAAAATCGACAGCTTTATTATCACGAATTGAATTAATAAATTCATTTGTAAATTTTTCAGATGATAAATATACAACTTTTGCATTTGGGTTGTGTTCAATTACATAATGCCCAATTGCGTGCATTAAATGTGTTTTTCCAAGTCCAACGCCCCCGTAAATAAAGAGCGGATTATAGGCTTTAGCTGGTGCTTCAGCTACAGCTAAAGAAGCAGCATGTGCAAAACGATTACCAGAGCCAATAACAAATGTATCAAATGTATATTTTGGGTTTAACATACTCTGTGGTAAGTGATTAGACTCATCATGTGCGTGTTTTTGCTTAACAGAAGGGAGATCTATATCCTCTTCTGCCTGACTTTGGGGAATGATAAAACGAATAGCTAGTTTTGCCCCTGTTAAATCATAAAGTGTTTCGGAGATTAGTTCCGAATAATGAGATTCTAGCCAGTCACGAGCGAATTCATTTGGAGCCGTAATAGTTAATACATCTTTTTTTAAGTTATGAGCAGTTGTTGATTTTAACCAGGTTTCATAACTTGGCTTGCTTACCTTTTTTTCTAATTCTTTTAAGGCACTATTCCATAAATCAGAGATATTTTCCAA